>JAUIEY010000088.1 GCA_030429685.1 Gammaproteobacteria bacterium | reverse complement strand
GAATTGGCGGTCAATTCTTCAGCGAGCATTTCCAGCAGGATCGGCTGCTCTCGCAGCTGCTCGGCACTCTCCAGTAGTTGATCCGCAAGCGCAGCAAGAAACTCATCTTCATCCAGAGACGCGCTTTCAATCGGCTTGCTGTTTTCGTCCCGACCGGACGGCTGCGGTCCGCGGCGTTCAACCCACGCAGTGAGCAGCCCCGGCAAATTCTCGAAATACCGGTATATAAGCGGCTTTCCAACCTGCGCTTCGTCAACAATAGCGTTAAGGCTCAATTGCCTGATGCCATCGCGGATCAACACGGTCTCAAGAGCGTCAAGAATCCTGTTTTCAGTTGCCTGACGACGCGTGGTCGTCAGCGCTGTGGTATCCGGGGCCATATAGTTGCTTTACTGTGAGTATAGCCCGATGTTACTTCACGGTAACATTAGGCACAATACCCGACCGCGAAGCTGCATTGATGACCTGCAGAAACCTGGCCGGCAGCTCGTCTGCCTGACAAATCAGTTGTCAGACAGTTTTAGCCGCGCCGCATGGTCCAGCTCGTAAGGCGGCGGCTCGCCACCCGGCCCTTTGAGGTAGTGATTCATCCACCGTGCCAGGCGCAGTGAATAATCGTATTGCGCCGCTGTGTGCTCATTGCCGTGTTTTTCGCCGGGATAAAACACCAGTCGCACCGGCGTCTCGGTGCGCAGTTTGACATTGCGGTACATCTCCAGCGACTGGCTCGGATGCACCCGCGGGTCGCGATCGCCGGCCATGATCAGCAGCGGTGTTTTGGTCTTGCCGGCATGAAAAACCGGGCTGCGTTCCAGCATCCACATCCAGTTTTCCCACGGCCAGGCGCGTGAGTGGACGTTGTACATTTCGTATGGAATGTCGCCGGTACCAAACTTGGATATCTGATTGGAGATTCCCACGAAAGCAACGGCAGCAGCATACTCCTCACTCAGGGCGCTGGCGCTCCACATGCTTGCATAGCCGCCATATGATCCGCCGGTGATGCCGGTGCGATCCGGGTCTGCAAGTCCCTGCCGGACCAGGTAACGCTTGGCATCTACCAGATCATTGAATTCGCCATCGGCATAGTTACCCTGATGCAGTTTGGTAAAAGCCACGCCGCGCCCGGTGCTGCCCCGGTAGTTGGGATACACCACTGCATAGCCCTGGCCGGCCCAGACCTGGCCAGGACCGCTGTACCAGGTCATCCAGCCATTCGAGAAGTTGGATTCGGGTCCGCCATGGGCATACACAATCAGTGGCGTATCCGGTCCGGCATCTGCCGGCTCGATCAGCACCGCTTCCAGTTCAAGACCGTCGCGGGACGGGTAGCGAATCACTTTTTGCTTTGCGAGGTTGCGGTCGGCAAGCCACGGATTGGAGTTCGTCAGCCGCAGCGCTTTGGCGCCATCGCGCAGCAAATACAATTCATCCGGATGCTCCGGGCTGTGGGCAATGGCAGCCACGTTAGCCTGACCGGGATAACCGTGGATAGCCCGAATGATGGGGCCGGCCTGCGGTGGCGGCCCGGCCGGCTGCGGCCGGGCGACCGTCGCCGTTGTCCAGTCCGTGTACATGCCACGGACACCGACCCAGCGCACCCGCTTGTTGTCGGCCCACAGCAGCTGGCTCACATGCCCCTGATAGTCCGGCACGATCTCCCGCCGCTTGCCACCATCGGTCGGCACTACAAACAACCGGCCTTCGCGCGGATCGTTAATGTCCTCGCTGCCAACGTATGCGATCTGCCTGCCGTCCGGCGCCAGCGCAAACGCGCCCAATTTGCCGACCGACCCCGCGCGGCCGGTGACCTTGCCAGTCGCGCTGCTCACTACATAAATATCGCGGGCTGTGAACGAATCATCCACCAGCGGTGTCGGCGCGAGCGCTACAAGATATTTTGTGCCGTCCGCCGACCAGACCAGATCTGACGCGGATCCTGGCAGTTCGTGGACCTCAGCCGTCAGCGCTTGCAGGTCGAGCATCCACACACGAACCGGCAACAACGACTCTTCATAGACCAGCGCCTTGAAGCCTTTTTCCTCGAGTTCCTTGCTTTTTTGCGGCGGCGCATCCGGCGCGGTGAACGCCAGCGTAGCGCCGTCCGGTGCGGGGTAAATCCGGCCGATGCTGTTTACATGTGTAAACAGCTCCTGCGCCTCACCGCCCGCGATAGCGATGCGATAGAGAGAATTGAATTCAGCTTCTGCATCACGCTGCGCAAGGAAATATATAGCCTTACCGTCTGCGGACCAGGCGAAATCGGTAATATCAATATCGCCGGTCACATAGGGAGTCGTACTGCCGTCCAGACCGGCAACATGCAATTCATGATACGCCGGGCCGTCGGCATCTTCATACAGCTTGCGCGGCACCTGCAGGGTATAGGCGATGCGGTCGCCGGCCGGACTCATGCGCGCTGCTGTCACCCGCTTGATCACTGCCACGTCTTCAAGGGTCAGTGGGGCGGTGCCGGCAATTGCCAACCCCGATACAAGCAGCGTAGACACAGTGATAGCGAACAGTTTGCGCATGGACACCTTCAACAGTCGGTCATGGCCGGCCGCTAACATACCATATGCACTCGACGCCAAGGTATTATCGAATATATCTGTTTCATTGGAACCTCAGGCGAGTGAAATGAACCTGACAATCCGGCGCGCAACTTGCGAATCTTTCTGTTATAGCTACCGTATTCCGTGCCGCGAGAAACGGGCTTGAGCAATGACAATCTAGTTGCCCTGGTCACCGGCTGCAGTCGCCGGCAGGGAATAGGCTTTGAAGTCTGCCGCCAGCTCGGCGAACAGGGATGCACAGTTATTCTGACCGCACGCGATGGCGAAAAAGCCGGGCAACTGGCGTCGACACTGCGTGAAGCAAGGCTCGATATCACTGATACCGAAAGCATCAAGACGCTAACAGACTTTGTGGCACGGCAGTACGGCCGGCTCGATATTCTCATAAACAATGCCACTGGCAGTGCCGGTAGCAACATGGCACCAGCCGCTTCTGCTGACCTTGATATTGCCCGCCAGATTATGGAGGTAACGTTGTTGGGCACCTGGCGTATGATTCAGGCCGTCGCCCCGCTTCTCGACAAGAGCAACGCAGCACGAATCGTCAACGTCTCAAGCAGCGCAGGTTTACATAGCGACCCAGTGCTCGGGCTTACGGGAAGCAGGCAGGCGGCGCCCGCCTATGGCATCGCCAAAGCCGCACTGAATGCCCTTACAGCAAGAGTCGCCGGCGACTTTACCGATACAACCATAAAAGTGAATGCGATCTGCCCCGGATTTACCGCAACTTACCCGGGCATGGAAAAACTTGGCGCACATCCGGTAGCTGAGGGCGCCAGCGGCATTGTCTGGGCCGCAACTCTGGACGCGGACGGTCCGACCGGTGGCTTTTACCGCAACAAGGAATTGCTGTCATGGTAATACAAGATTCAGTGAGAATTTCGCCACTCCGCGAGGACGAGTGGACTGATGAACAACGCAAGCGCCTGGAAAGCGCCTACCGAAAAGGCGGTTTCTACAACCTGGCCGGCACCATGGCGCGTCATCCGGAGGCATCGAAGCGAGTCGGTCAGCTTAGTGCGCATGTGCTCGGGCCGACATCCACCCTGCCGGCACGCGAACGCGAACTGCTGATACTCAGAACGGCCTGGTTGTGCCAGGCTGAGTATGAGTGGGCACAGCATCGGCTGATTGGCGTGAAAGCCGGCGTAACCGAAGAAGAAATCGAGCGCTGCAAGACCGGTTCGCAGGCATCGGGCTGGACAACGACCGAAGCCGGTTTGCTGCGCGCTGCCGAGGACCTGCATGCGCATCAACGTATTGACGATGACACCTGGGCCGCGCTTGCGCAGGTCTACAGCGAGCAGCAAATGATGGATATCGTGTTTGCTGTCGGTCAATACACGCTGGTGGCGATGGCAATGAACTCTTTCGGCACGCAGCTGGACGATGGCCTGCAGGGGTTTTAGCGAGCCGCGCCAGGCTGAACCTGCGCTGACCGGTACAGCCACCAGGCATACAGCGCAAGCGAACCGTTCAACACCCCAATCATGACAAACGGTGCAACCGGACCTATGGCGTCGTACAAGCGACCGCCCACCACCGTTACAAACAAAATACCGCCGGCGCCGAATACTGAAAAAGTGCCGACCACGGCGCCGCGCAAATCCGGCGGCGACTCCTGACCGAGCAAAGTCTGGCTGGCCAGAGTCACGCTGATCTGACCGATGCCCAGCAGTATGCTCGCCGGCAGCATAACGCGGCTAAGCGGGTCGGCGATCAGCCCCATGCCACAATAACCTGCCAGTGCCAGCAACAGTGCGATGACCATGACAACGGTGCGGTCCAGGCGGTCATTCAGCCAGCCCATGACAGGCGCCCAAAGCAAGGCTGCCGTCATGACCAGCGCAAACATCCCGCCCGCGGTTTTGGCCGCCTCATCGGCGGCGAGACCCGCGCCGATGCCTGCCTGGGTCAGCCACAGCGAATAGAACGTGCCCACCACCACGAGATCGGCCCGGCCGACAAACGCACACAGATATGACAACAATATGCGCGGGTTCAGCCGCGCCGCCTTGATGCCTTCGGCGACCAGTTTGCGGGTCGACGGATTCCGGGTCACTTCCGGCGGGCGGCCACCCACCAGACCGACCCGCGCCAGCAATGCCGTGAATACGCAAATCGCTGTCATGGTCAGCATGGTGAGCAAACTGGCATCGGTTCCACTGTATCCGGCACCGGTATAAATGTCGGGCAGACGGGTGAACAACACGCCTACCATCACCGCCCCCACACCAATTGCCATACCCGTCAAACCTACCAGCTTGCCGCGTGACTGCTCCGCCGGATAGTCCACCTGAATGGCAGAGACCATGACCCCGACACCGGCAATGCCTATGGAAATAAACAGACGCACCGCTATCAGTTCGGGCACGCTGCCTGCCAGGCCCAAAGTGACATAGCCCGCACCCAGCAATAGCAGGCTGCCAATAAGCACCGCGCGTCGCCCGAAGCGATCGGACCAGGCACCGAACACGCCGCTCATGACAATCAGCACAAGTTCGCCGTAAAACACCAGATCGCCGGCGACCCGGCCCTGCTCCGCCATGGGCAGACCGACATTCACGTTGAGGATATAAGGCATGATGACGCTGACAAAACTGGTCAGCGCCACGCCGGCAAACGCGGCGTAGAGATAAGTAAGTGCATTGGCGGCTTTGACCCCGGGCGCCAGACGCAGCGGCCCGAGCCGCGCGGGTTCAGCCATCTAGTCCGGCTCGCTGATCGAGTCACGCAATATACGTGCCCAGCGCCGCATGATGCGATCCATTTCCACACGGTTTGTCACGCTGTTGGTAATGCGTGCCACCGAATCCTCCCGCGCCCGACGCTTGTCAATCACCCTGCCGATCAGCGTGCCACTTGCAGCATCCAGCAGATCCATTTTGAGCGTCATGCGGCCTGCTTCAGTGGTGTAATAGCGATTGCTGTTGGGCGCACGCACGTCAGGCGCAAAAATATTCAGATCGACTATCTGCGGCCGCAGCAGCAACACATCGTCGCCGGCAGAATCGACAATCCGGAAATCGCCTTTTTCCTGCAGCTCCTTGGTAAAGATTTCGCGAAAACGTTCAGCCATGTCATTGCGAATCCGTTCCATGTCATCCGCTTTGACCTTGTCCACAAGTCCGCGATCGCGGTTTTGATCACGCTGCCAGTTCTTGCGAAATGACACGTCACATTCTGCAATCATGATTTTGGTGTAACTGCTCAGATCCGCTTCCGGCAGCCGGTAGACGGCATCCAGGTATTTGCTGTCCACCCGCGTCAGGCCGTCCGCGGTGACATCGGGGTATTTGTCCCTGCTGAGCGCCGGGCCCGCAGCCGTCAGGCCGGCCAGCACGGTAATGACGACTATGCGATTCATGGCATTTCTCCGTCTCAGTTACTTCGGCACATTTATTGTGACACGGGGGACGGCGCGGGAGTTCAGCACCAGACAAAAAAATTGCCCCGGCGGTGCAGACGCAGTCTGCCAGATTGCGTATCCTTGCGCCTGACGCACCCTCAGGACGAGACCCGCTGCCATGTCGACCGCTCCACTGGATACCCACCAAAAAGCCCTTGCCATAAACATCGACGACCGGATCTACGGGACCTTCGCCGAGATCGGCGCGGCGCAGGAGGTCGCGCGCTGGTATTTTCGGGTAGGCGGTGCAGCAGGCAGCGTGGCCAAAACCATGTCCGCCTACGACATGCTGGTCAGCGATGAAATTTATGGCAAATCCAGCCGCTATGTGTCGCGCGAACGCGTCGAAGCGATGCTCGACAAGGAATACAGCCTGCTGATTCGCCGCCTCAGCGAAACCCGTGGCCAGGACACCCGTTTTTTCGCTTTCTGTAATACCGTGGCTGCACGAAATTTCTCCGGCACCAACGAATGCCATGGTTGGGTTGGGCTGCGTTTTCAGACCGAACCAGGTGGCAAGCCCAACACAATCATCCTGCATATCAACATGCTCGACGACAATGCACTGGCACAGCAGGAAGCAGTCGGTGTGCTGGGCGTGAACCTGATCCATGCTGCGTTCAAGGCACCGGAAGGACCGGTGCATGGACTGGATGGCCTCGGCGACAGTCTCACCGAGGGGCGCATAGAAGTTGATGTCGCTGATTTGACCGGACCGGCTTTCGACAATGTTGTCGATCCGGCAAAAATCGGTATGGCGATGATCCGCAACGGACTTGCCCAGGCCGTACTGTTCGACCGCAACGGCCGGCAGGTTGCGCCCAGTGCCGTGGTGCGCAAACGTGCCATTATTATTAAGCGCACCTCGACCCGCTATTCATCGGTCATCGATTCGGAAACCTTCGCCGCGGCAGAAAAGCTGTTGCAGGAAGAAGTGCCGGAACTGGAGAAATCCCCGCTTAAGGTCACCGAGTTCAGCATCAGCAGCGTGCACGCGGCCATGGGCAGCGACGAGGACAAAAACCTCAAGCATCTGCGTGAACTTATTGCTCAGGACGAATGGGTAATACTCACGCGACTGCGCCAGAGCTACAAGCTGACTGACTATTTGCGTCGCTACTCGCGCTTCCCGTTACGCTTTGTAATGGGCATATCAACATTTGCGATGTTGTTATCGGAAAAATTCTATGTCGACTCGGCCGGCGGCATACTCGAAGCCACTGGCAGACTTTACGCCGACGCTGTGCGGGTCTATGTGCAGCCGATGTCGTGTCAGGATTTTCGTTCGCACCTCGCCTCCGTTGAACTGGCACCCGACTGGGTGTCGGTGCCGGAAGATTGCAGCAACGTGACGCTGCACAACATTGAATTCAGCGGCCCTACCCGCCTGCTGCATCTCTACCTGATCGAGTCCGGCTGGGTGGAGCAACTCAAGCTCGACTGAACGGGCAGAGTTTAGTGTTAGGCTAGGGTCCCGCTAAGAGGAGTCCGAGTCATGCCCGCGCACATCAATCGCCGTCAGTTTATTGCCGGCAGCACCACCGCCGTTGCCGCAACTGTGGCCGCAGGTTGTTCCAATCCTGATGCCCAGCCCGATGCACGCCCCGCGGGCGTCCCGGTCGGACCATTCGGCCGCGATTCCACCGCCATGGAAGTCACGGAAGGTCTGGACCTGACCGGCAAAACTGCGCTGATCACCGGCTGCAATTCCGGGCTCGGCCTGGAAACCATGCGGGTACTGGCACTGCGTGGCGTGCACGTAATCGGCGCGGCCCGTACTGAAGAAAAAGCCGTCACAGCCTGCGCAGGTGTTACGGGCAAAACCACGCCGGTGGTCTGCGAACTGAGCGACCTGCAATCGGTGGCAGACTGCGGCACGACAATACGCGAGATGGGCATGCCACTGGACATGGTCATTCTTAACGCCGGCATTATGTCGCT
>JAUIEY010000087.1 GCA_030429685.1 Gammaproteobacteria bacterium | reverse complement strand
GACCGAGTGCTGCGTCGGCTTTGTCTTCATCTCGCCGGCGCTCGGAATATAAGGCATCAGAGTCAGGTGAACGTAGACCGCATCGCCACGCGGAAGATCATTTCCAAGCTGGCGAATCGCCTCGAAGAATGGCAGGCCTTCGATATCGCCCACGGTACCGCCGATTTCGACCAGAACGAAATCATAGTCCTCGTTGCCGGTCAGCACGAAATTCTTGATCACATCGGTGACATGCGGAATGACCTGCACCGTCGCGCCAAGATAGTCGCCCCGCCGTTCCTTGGCGATCACGCTGCCGTAGATACGGCCGGTAGTGAAATTGCTGTTACGCCCGGTGGTGGTGTTAACAAAGCGCTCGTAGTGTCCCAGATCAAGGTCGGTTTCGGTACCGTCGTCGGTAACGAATACTTCGCCGTGCTGAAACGGGCTCATGGTGCCGGGGTCGACATTGAGATAAGGGTCCAGCTTGATCATGCTGACCGACAGGCCCCGGGCCTCCAGCAAAGCCCCCAGTGAGGCGGCCGTGATTCCCTTGCCCAGCGAGGAAACCACCCCGCCTGTTACAAACACAAACTTGGTCATACCCGCACAGAAACCCCACAAACAAACAAAGCCAGAGCCGCTCTGACTACCTGAACCACCGGAATCGGGGCCCGGGTACAAGCGCGCTCCGGCTTAATTCGGAACACCCAAACCACCACCCAGGTTGGTATTACAAGTTACCAGATACACCGTGCAGCGACAATTGTTGCAGCCTTTATGTCACCTGGCCCGAGCCTGCCGCAAGACCTTCAACCAGGTGCGCAGAGCGCCGCGTGATCGCGCCATTGCAGCGCCGTACCACCATGAATTGCCACGGCTGGATGATCCGCGTTGAGCCACAGGTCGCCGGCAGCCAGCAACTGATCGTCCAGGTAAATCAACGGAATATGCCCGCGCATCCAGGGCAATACGCCCGCTTCCTGGAGTAGTTTCTTGAGGTCGCGGCGATGGGCCCGCGGCCCCGGACGCAGCTGTTCGCCACCCGCGCGGAAGCGGACCTGCCAGTCGCCTGCAACGTATTCTGCCGCAATGCCGGGCTCGGACTCTCCGGCGAGACGCAAATTGCCGCGTACCGGGCCCAGGTGCAGGGTGGTGCGCGGATTCCAGTGCCGAACATCAGCGTGCTCCGCAGCCGCTGGCGCGCCGGGATCGTTGCTTTCACTGTAAAACCACAGCCAGTCACGATACCGCCTGATGCGCACACCGGGCCAGGCGGCAAGCGGTTCGGCATCGGGGCGGTCGCATAACAGACTCTGCAGCGCATCGTCGAGCTGCGTTTCTGACGGCACCGCCAGATCCAGACGACGGCAAATCCAGCGCAACAGATTGCGTTGCCGGGCCGCCCTGAGGGAACGCAGGCAAGCCAGCTGCAGACAGGCGCCGCGCAATGCGCTGCCGCAATCCGCAGCAGCCAGCTCGTCCAGGATGCTCATGGCGTCTGCCGCCAGGCGTGCGGTGCGTGCAGCAGACCGAGCCGCCGCCGGCCAGCGCTGCTCCAGCAGCGGCACGACCTGGTGACGCAGGTAGTTCCGGTCAAAACTCGCATCGAGATTGCTCGGGTCTTCCAACCAGTGCAGCCCCGCCGCGGTCGCTGCGGCTTCAAGTTCGGTGCGGGTGAATTCCAGCAGCGGCCGCACCAGTGTCATGCCCTGATGCTGTCGCCGCGCCGGCATGGCCGCGAGGCCGTGCACGCCTGCGCCACGCAATAGCGCCAACAGTACTGTTTCCAGTTGGTCCTGCTGATGATGGGCCGTCACCAGAAATTCATCGTTTTTCAGATTGGCTGCCAGCGCAGCGTATCGTGCAGCTCGCGCCTGCGCCTCCGGACCGTCGCCACCTTTTGTCGCCACTGCTACAGTCAGGCAGGCAAACGGAATATTCCAGGCCGCGCACAGCTTGCGGCAGTGTTCGGCCCACGCTGCGGCGTCAGCATGCAGTCCGTGATTAACATGTACCGCACGCAATTGCCCTGCACCGCGACCTTGCCGCAGGGCATGCAGTAACACCGTTGAATCCAGGCCGCCACTGAAAGCCACTACCAGGCGGGCGTCACCAGGCACCACCGCAGCCAGTGCCGCGGCGATGCGCTGCTCAAGCATCGCGGAAGCTGCCAATGGCCTCCAGTCGCTGCATGCGCCGGGACAGCAGCGTATCAATATCCATCCGCTGCATTTCCTTGAGCTGTGCGACTAATGCGTTGTGCAGGGTTTCGGCCATCATCGCCGGCGCGCGATGCGCCCCGCCGAGTGGCTCGGGAACAATTTCGTCAACCAGGCCCAGTGCCATCAGCCGCTCCGCCGTAATACCCATGGCCGTGGCGGCTGACTCGGCCTTGTCGGCGTTTTTCCAGAGGATGCTGGCACAACCTTCCGGCGAAATGACCGAATAAATTCCATACTGCAGCATCATCAGGTGATCGCAAACGCCTACGGCCAGCGCACCGCCAGAACCGCCCTCGCCGATAACTACACTGATAATCGGAGTACGCAAACGGGCCATAGCGAATAAATTACGCGCAATAGCCTCGCTTTGCCCGCGCTCTTCCGCCCCCACACCAGGATAGGCACCCGGCGTATCAATCAATGTAACTACCGGAATACTGAAACGCTCCGCCATGCGCATCAAACGCAATGCCTTGCGGTAGCCTTCCGGTTTGGGCATGCCGTAATTTCGTTTCACGCGGCTTTTGGTGTCGCGCCCTTTCTGGTGACCAATAACCATCACCGGTATGCCGGACAACCGCGCCAGTCCGCCTACAATTGCAGCGTCATCCGCATACATCCGGTCGCCGTGCAGTTCCTGGAAATCAGTGCTCATATGCTCCAGGTAATCCAGCGTATAAGGCCGCTGCGGATGCCGCGCCAGCTGCGCAACCTGCCAGGGATTCAGGTTGGCAAAAATACTGCGGGTGAGTGACTCACTTTTGGACTTGAGCCGCTCTATTTCCTCGCTGATGTTGAGCTGCGAATCGTCGCCGACGAATCGCAATTCATCGATCTTCGCCTCCAGTTCAGCGATGGGCTGTTCGAATTCGAGGAAATTCAGGTCCATAGGAATAGTGGCTTGTTGCTGTCAGCGCGATGATACCTGACTGCCACACAAATGAAACTCCGTGTCAGTTCTGTGCCATGCTCTGGAAATCAAAGCGAAACGCTTCTATTCCAAGCGTTTCCGCAAGCTTGTCGCGCAGTTCGCCGGACGGCCGGACACGCCAGGACTTGCCGAATTCCAGCTGTGCCGAGGCCTGATTACCGGTGTACACCAGTTTGACCTCGCAACGGCCCCGGCGATGCGGCTCCAGCAGGGTGCGCAGCGCATCAACGCTGAGTTCGCCCATGTCGCGTTCCAGCCAGTGAATCACCAGCGATGTGGCGCGGTGCTCGATGAGCCGGTCAATATCTTTAACCTCGCTGACCTGCAGCCGCCACCCGTCAATAAATTCCTCAAAACGAATTTTCCCGCTTACCACGCGAATTGCGCGTTCTTCCAGCAGGTGCTTGTAGGCCTGAAAGTTTTCCTGATACATGCCGAGCTCTACTCGATCACGACCGTCGTCCAGGTACATGGTGACACGGTTGTTGCGTTTACGGATGTCCGTGATCAGCCCGGCCAGCGTTACCGGCTGCCCGCCACGCCAGCTCTTATCGCCGGCTTCCGGACGTGGCAGCGAGGCGATCACATCACCGATTGTGCCGGTACAAATGCTGGCGCAATCCATGCGGTACTGATCAAAAGGATGGCCGCTGAGAAACAATCCCAGACTTTCATGCTCGTGCATGTAGAGCTTTAGCGGGCTCCAGCGCGGCAATACACTGCTGGTCGCGGGTGGGGGTGGCGGCGGCTCTTCACCAAACATGTCGCTCTGCCCGGCTGCCTGCGCGCGCGCATACTGTTCCGCGCTGTTTATAGCCAATGGCAGGTCAGCCAGCAGACTCGGGCGGTTTTCGCCGAAGGCATCCAGTGCCCCGGACTTGGCAAGCGCTTCGAAGGAACGCTTGTTGACCTTCTGTGTGTCTACCCGGCGGCAGAAATCATACAGGTCCGTATATGCGCCCTGCGCTTCGCGCTCGGCCACGATGGCATCGGCTGCGGCACGACCCAGACCTTTCAGCGCCCCGAGTCCATAGCGAATCTGTCCGGCAGCGGCAACGGTAAAGGCAGTCTGGGAGCGGTTGACGTCAGGACTCAGCAGGCGAATACCCATCTCACGGCACTCACGATGATGCAGCGCAAGCTTATCGGTATATTCCATGTCGGCGGTCAGCACCGCAGCCATAAATGCCTCCGGATAATGCGCTTTCAGCCAGGCCGTCTGGTACGCCAGCAATGCATAGGCTGCAGAGTGCGATTTGTTGAAGCCGTACTCGGCGAATTTTTCCATCAGGTCGAAAATCTGTACGGCCTTGCGTTTGTCGACCCCGTTCGCAACCGCGCCCTCAACGAATATGTCGCGCTGCTCGGCCATTTCGGAAGCGATTTTCTTGCCCATTGCCCGGCGCAGCAGATCGGCCTGACCCAGTGAGTAGCCACCAAGAATCTGGGCCGCCTGCATTACCTGTTCCTGATACAGGATCACGCCATAGGTATTGGCCAGCACCGGCTCGAGACTGGGATGCAGGTAGTCAATCTGCGCTGCCGCACCAGCATGTTTGCGTTCAATAAAAGTATCTACCATGCCTGACTGCAACGGTCCGGGACGGAATAACGCGACCAGTGCAACAATGTCATCGAAGCAATCAGGACGCAGCCGCTTGATCAGGTCGCGCATACCCGATGACTCAAGCTGAAATACCGCATGCGTCTTACTTGACTGCAACAGTGCAAAAGTAGCCGGATCGTCCATCGGGATGCTGTCGATATCCATGGCACCCTGACCCGCGGCAGTGCGCTGCTGATTGGCAATCTCCAGGGCCTTGTCGATGATCGTCAGGGTGCGCAGGCCAAGAAAATCGAACTTCACCAGGCCAACCGATTCAACGTCTTTCATGTCAAACTGGGTGACCGCGCCGGTCTGGTCATCAGGCTGATAAAGCGGAGCGAAATCCGTCAGCGTGGACGGCGCAATAACCACGCCCCCGGCGTGCGTGCCGGCGTTGCGGGCCAGCCCTTCGAGTTGCCGCGCCATGTCGATCAGCGCCTGCACCTCATCGTCACGCTCGTATATTTCGGCCAGTTCCGGTTCTTCTTCGAAGGCCCTGGCCAGCGTCATCCCGGGGGTGCCCGGCACGAGCCGCGCAATGCGATCCGCAAAGCCGTATGGATGACCCAGCACCCGGCCGACATCGCGGATGACCGCCTTGGCGCCCATGGTTCCGTAAGTAATGATTTGCGATACGCGATCGCGGCCATAACGCTCCGCGACGTAGTCAATCACGCGATCACGACCGGCCATGCAAAAATCAATATCGAAATCCGGCATGGACACGCGTTCCGGGTTAAGGAACCGCTCAAACAGCAGGTCAAACTCGAGTGGGTCCAGATTGGTAATGCCAATGACCCAGGCAACCAGCGACCCGGCTCCCGAACCGCGCCCCGGACCGACCGGCACACCATTCTCCCGCGCCCAGCGGATGAAGTCGGCAACGATCAAAAAATAGCCCGGGAACTCCATCGCAGTGATTACCTCGAGTTCCTGATTCAGGCGATCGGTGTAGGCCTGTAGTTCTGCTTCCCCAAGCTTCCGGTCAGCCAGTTTTTCCGCGAGCCCCTGTTGCGCGATCTTTGCCAGGTAGCTGGCGGTTGTTTCACCTGCCGGAACCTCATAGTCAGGCAAGGAGCTGTTACCAAGCTGCAGACTAAGGTTGCAGCGCTGGGCAATTACCACAGTGTTGTCGACAGCCTCGGGCAGATCGGCGAACAGTTCACGCATCTCCGCAGGACTGCGCAGGTACTGCTGGTCGCTGTAGAGACGGGGCCGGCGCTGATCATCAAGTGTATAGCCACCCTGTATGCAGGTACGGGCCTCATGCGCTTCATACTCATCGGGCCGCAGATAGCGCACGTCATTGGTGGCAACCGGCGCGCAACCGGTTGCGCTCGCCAGCTTTACCGCTCGCTCTATGTAAAGATCTTCCTGTTCACGCCCGGTGCGTTGCAGTTCTATATAGAAATCACCGCTGAACAGTTCCTTAAAACCTAATGCCATGTCGCGCGCAAGCTGTTGCTGACCTTCCAGCAGCAACCTGCCGACCGCACCTTCGCGCCCCGCCGAAAGCGCTATCAATCCCTGCACCGACTCAGTATCAAGCCAGTCGCTGCAAATTACCGGCGTACCATTGCGCCGCCCGGCCACGTAGGCACGAGTTATCAAACGTTTGAGATTCTGGTAGCCGGCATCATTGCGACACAACAGCACCAGCCGGTCGAGTGGCGCGCGTTCATCCGCTGCACTGATCAGCACGTCGGCGCCAATCAGCGGCTTTATGCCGGCCGCCAGCGCAGCCTTGTAGAACTTAACCACGCCGAACAGGTTGCAATGGTCGGTCAATGCCACCGCCGGCATACCGGCATTTGCGCAGGCATCTACCAGTTGCGGCAGGCGAATAACACTGTCGACCAGCGAGTATTCGGAGCGTAGATGCAGATGCACAAAAGTATCTTTCACTGCGTGCCTCCGCCGACCTGTGCCGGAACCCTGGCGGCACGCGCCGCTGCCGCTTCACGCACCGGGCGAAAGCTGATGCGGTGCTCCGGAGTCGCCCCCCATTCGGCCAGTGCCCGGCGATGCGCGGCGGTGGGATAACCTTTGTGCCGGTCGAAGCCGTATCGCGGATAACGCCGATGGAGTTCGAGCATGTATTCGTCCCGCGAAACCTTGGCGAGAATAGAAGCCGCGCCAATCGCGGGACAAAGGTCATCGCCGCCAACCAGCGTTTCCGCCACCGCCGCATATGGCGGCGGCAGGTCGGGACAGCGGTTGCCATCTATGCGCACGGCACTGAGATTGAAAGACAGTTGTTCGACCGCGCGACGCATCGCCAGCAAAGTTGCCTGCAGAATATTCAGCTCGTCAATTTCCCGGACTGACGCGCTGGCCACAGCCCAGCCGACGGCTTCGCGCCGAATCAGCAGAGCCAGATCGGCGCGTCGCGCCGGCGAAAGTTTTTTGGAATCGCGCACGCCCGCTACATACTGGTTTTTACGCAGGACGACGGCAGCCGCCACAACCGGCCCAGCCAGCGGACCGCGGCCTGCTTCGTCAATTCCGGCCAGTAAAGCTGCTGCCTCAGTCATGACTCGGCTCGGTAGCGCTACCGGCAGGCTGCAGGTCCAGCAGGCCCAGCACCGCATCAGCAGCTCGTTCGCTGGCATTGCGACGCAGGCCCGCTCCCAGCCGCGCGAATCGCTGCAGCATTGCCGCGTTTTGATCGCGGGCATTCAACAATTCACGCAGCGCAGCAGCCAACACCTCCGGACGCGCCTGCTCCTGCAGGAATTCAGCTACCAGCGCTTCACCCGCCAGCAGATTAGGCAGGGAAAAATAGGGAATTCTGACCAGCCGGCGACCGATCCAGGCAGTAATCGGATTAGCTTTGTAGGCAACGACCATCGGGCGACCAAGCAACATGGTTTCCAGGGTCGCGGTACCCGATGCCAGCAACACCGCATCAGCTGCCCCAACGACAGAGCGGGTAGCCTCCTCATGCACGACAATTTTGTTGGCGAGACCGGCTTCCGCAACGAGTGCACGCAGTCGCGCTGCAATATCGGTACTGGCCGCCGCGACCCGGCAACTGAGCTGCGGCAGCTGTCCGAACAGCTGTTCTGCCGTGGCCAGAAAGACCGGTGCCAGCAGGGCAATCTCACTATTGCGGCTGCCCGGCAGTATGGCCAGACAGGGTCCGGACGGCACATTCAGCTGTTGCCGGCAGGCGCTGCGATCCGCTGCGGCGGCGATTTCGTCGGCGAGCGGATGGCCGACAAATTCGGCCCTGACTGCATGCTGTTGCAGGAATTCCTTTTCGAACGGCAACAGACAGAGCACCAGGTCGCAGCTGCGCCGC
>JAUIEY010000086.1 GCA_030429685.1 Gammaproteobacteria bacterium | reverse complement strand
GCGCGCCCGCAAGAGCATGTCGAGAAAATTCCGCGGCGATGAAAACCGCGTAACGGAGGCCGCGGCCCGACTGGTCGGAGATCATACCGGTGAAGGTGCACGCAGCGCCGACCTGGTCATAGAAGCCATATTTGAGGACCTGGAAGCCAAGCAAACCCTGTTTGCCGAACTGGAAAAACGCACCCGGGAAGATGCGCTGCTCGCCAGCAACACCTCCAGCATACCGCTGGAACAGATAGCCGCCGGCCTGGCACAACCGGAGCGCCTGGTCGGACTGCATTTTTTCAATCCGGTTGCCCGCATGCCGCTGGTGGAGGTGGTACAGGGCAGCAACACGGGCACGGCAGAAGCCGATGCCGGTATTGCGTTCGCCAAACAGATCGGCAAGGTGCCGCTGCCCTGCAAGGGCCTGCCGGGATTTCTCGTCAACCGCATTCTGGCGCCTTACATGGACGAAGCTTTCCGGCTCTGCGAAGAAGGCTGTCAGCCGGAAGCCGTTGACCGGCTGGCGACTGACTTCGGCATGCCGGTCGGGCCCCTGGAACTGGCCGACAGCGTGGGCCTGGATATTCTGCAGCATGTCGCCGAGATTGTCGGGCCGACTATTGGCCGGCAGCCCGGCGGCAATCTGGCCGCCATGGTTGCGGCTGGCAAACTGGGAGAAAAATCCGGCGAGGGCTTTTATCACTGGGATAACGGCAAGCCCGTCAAAGGGAAAGTCGCGGGTAAGCTGCCGAATGACAGCATGGACCGGCTGATGCTTTCATTTGTGAATGAAGCCGCGGCCTGCCTTGCTGACGGCGTAGTGGCCGATGCTGACCTGTGCGATGCCGGTACCATTTTCGGTTCCGGTTTTGCGCCGTTTCGCGGTGGCCCCATTCAGTATGCGCGCGATGAGGGTCTCGAGAATATCCGTGCCCGGCTGGCCCGGCTGGAGCAAAATTACGGCGCCCGCTTTAAGGCCTCCAGCGGCTGGGATCAGCTGTAAATCAGTTCTGACCCGCTGATTGCCCCGGATAGTGAACTGCAACCTTTCGCCACGCCCCGGCAGACCGTAAAATACCGCCGATTGCCGTTCTGCGGCAGAAGAGAAAACCGCCTGAAATCATGCCGACCGAACTGACCTACCAGATGCTGCAGCACTTTAGCCCGATGGACGGGATGAAGCGCCAGAACTTGTCCGCGCTGGCAAAAAAGACCACCGTACGGGAACTGGAAAGCGGCATCACGCTGTTTGACCTCGGCGACACGCAGAAGCGCACTATTTTCCTGGTCAAGGGTTCGCTGCAACTGACGGACGCCGACGGCGGCAAACAGACACTATCCAGCGCCGACCCGGAAGCCCGCTTCGCCATTTCACCCGTCTTGCCGCGACAGCACAAAGCGGTCGCGCTCGAAGACATCGAATACATATCCATCGACACTGACCTGCTTGATGTCATGCTGACCTGGGATCAGACCGGCTCCTACGAAGTCGCCGAACTGGAAAGCGAGCAAGGCGCGGATGGCGGTAGTCAGGACTGGATGACCACCCTGCTGCAAACCCGCGCCTTTCAGCGCATACCGCCGGCCAATATCCAGGCGATATTTATTCGCATGCAGCAAATTAATCACAAAGCCGGCGACGTGATCATCAAGCAGGGTGATGAGGGCGACTATTTTTATGCCATCACCGCCGGTACCTGCAGTGTGGTACGGGAAACACCTCTGAACAAGGAAGGCATCCGGCTGGCGGAACTCGGCGTGGGCGACACCTTCGGCGAAGAGGCGCTGATTTCCGACAGCAAGCGTAATGCAACCGTAACCATGCTTACCGAAGGTTCACTCATGCGACTGGCCAAGGAAGACTTTGCCACGCTTTTGAACGAGCCCATGCTCGACTGGGTGGATTACAGTGAAGCAAAAAATCTGGTCGCCGACGGCGCGAAATGGCTGGATGTTCGTCTGCCCAGCGAATTCGAAAGCTTCCATGAGCAGGATGCGCTAAACATACCGCTGTATTTTATTCGCCTGAAACTCAGCGCCCTGGACCCTGACACGACATACGTGGTGTGTTGCGACACCGGCCGCCGCAGTTCTGCCGGTGCGTTTATATTGAATGAACGGGGTTTTGAAACGCGGGTACTGAAAGGCGGGCTGAACACCAGCGATCTCAGCCTGGCCTGACGGTTGCATGGTGCGGGTGGCTTTAGCCCCGGCCAGCGTCCCAGCCAGATTCACTACATGGTGTGAGTGGCTTTATCCCCGTCGAGCGCCCCAGCCAGATAGTTCGTTATCTTTTGCTGTGTTTCGCCGTTGTCCTGATCGCTGAACTGCACGCCAATGCCGGCCATGCGCTTACCCTGGGCACCCTTGGGTGTAATCCAGATAACCTTACCGGCCACGGGGATCTTGTCGCCCTCATCCATTAGGTTAAGCAGCATAAAAACTTCATCACCCAGGTTGTAGGTACTGTTGGTCGGTATGAACAAGCCGCCGTTGGCTACAAACGGCATGTAAGCCAGATACAGCGCGGCTTTGTCTTTAATCGTCAGTGTCAGCAGTCCCGGTTTGGCCATGGTGTTTTGCTCAGTTCTCGCGGTGGCCCAGGCCACCGTACCAATCTAACAATAATCCAGCGAGGCTCAATTCTGCGTTGATTCCCCCGTTAATAACGCGACGCAGTTCTCGAATTTGACCTAATTGCCGGAATCCGGCCTGCTGCAGGGACGGGTCCGGGGCTTTGCCGGCGGCTGCACGCAGCCGCTCGGCAATTCGCCATTCCAGCAAACGCAGGGCCACTGCTTCCTGATTCCGGCAATGCGCGGCCACTGTCACCGGGTTAACAGTGCGCTGCTCAAGCTGCTGCAGTTCGCCAAGAAATTCATTGGCAAAATCCGCGAATCCGTTCTGCTTCAATGCCAGCGCAGCAAGCGGCGCGCCGCCGGCGAATTCCAGCAAGCGCGTGAAATCATGCCCAGGCTCCTGCCCGGCCAGCCAGTCGAGCGCTATACCGGTATCGGGAGGGGCGAGGCGCAGGCGCTGACAACGACTGACCACCGTTGCGGGCAGCCGCGCCATGCTTTCGCAGATCAGCACCAGCATCGAGCCCGGCGGCGGCTCCTCGAGGGTTTTCAGCAGGCTGTTGGCCGCATTCGTGGTCATCGCATCGGCCGGATGAATGACCACTACCCGCGCCCCGCTGCCGTGGCTGGTCAGCTCCAGAAATGGCAGCAGTTCATCGCGAATGCGGTCCACGCCGATGGTGTGGCGCTCCTTGCCCTTGGCATCGAGGTACGGCGCAGCAATGGCACAAAGGTCCGGATGCGCAACCTCCAGGCCGTCAGCGCCCTGCCGCACCACCGGCCCGCCCAGCAGCTGCTCGGCCAGCCACAGCGTAAGCTGCCGTTTGCCGGTGCCGCCCGGACCATAAATCAGCAGCGAATGCGGCCAGTTGTCGCTGCCCAGGCTGGCGCGCAGGCGCTCCTGATGCTCCCTTAGCCAGGGCAACTTTTCGTATATTTTTTCTATATTTAACATCTATTTATTTGTTTTACTAAATTCTTTTTCTAGTATATGTCGGAGATCAGCCTGCACCGCCGGCAGCGGCTGTGACGCGTCAATCACGCGAATCCGCTGCGGTTCGGCTGCGGCCCGCTGCAGGTAGGCTTCGCGCACGCGGCCAAAAAACGCCTCGCGCTCCTGCTCAAAGCGATCTTTGGCGGCACCGCGACCGGCAACGCGCTCGGCCGACAGCCGCGTATCGGCGTCCAGCAGGAGGGTCAGATGCGGACGCAGCGAACCCTGCACCAGCGTCTCCAGGGTCGCTATGGCCGCAGTATCCAGTTCGCGGCCACCCCCCTGATAGGCAAAGGTTGCGTCGGTAAAGCGGTCACAGATAACCACCTCACCCCGCTGCAGGGCTGGTTCGATCAGGCTGTGCAGGTGCTCAGCGCGGGCCGCAAACATCAGCAGCAACTCGCCGGTGGCAGACAACCCTGCCCCCGGCGTATCAAGAATCAGCCGGCGGATGCGCTCACCTATTTCGGTTCCACCGGGTTCGCGCGTCACCACAACCGTCGCGCCCTGCTGGCGAAACCACTCGGCAACAAACGCCAGATTGGTCGACTTGCCAACCCCTTCGATCCCTTCGATAGTTATAAAACGGCCCTGCATCATGACTCCTGCTGCTTGCTCATGACTTGCCTGTAGCACGCCCGTGACTGGCCTATTGCGCCCTCCGACGCGCCCGGCGAAACGCGTCTACATACCTGGCCACCGCGGCATTGTGCTGCTCCAGAGTGTCCGAGAACACGTGGCTGCCGTCCAGTTCCGGCGACGCAACAAAAAACAACGCGCTGCCTGCCGCCGGATTCGCTGCTGCCTGCAGCGACGCCTCCCCTGGCATGGCGATGGGTGTAGGTGGCAGGCCAGCCCGTGTGTAGGTGTTGTAGGGCGTGTCAGTACGCAGATGCCGACGCGTAAGATTGCCGTCAAAATCCGCTCCCAGGCCGTAAATGACGGTGGGATCGGTCTGCAGGCGCATGTTTTGGCGCAGACGCCGCACAAACACACCGGCCACCTCGGCTCGTTCACTATCCAGCGAGGTTTCCCGCTCCACGATCGAAGCAAGCGTAAGAAGCTGCTGTGGATTCTGGAATGGCAGATCGGCGGCACGGCTATCCCAGGCAGCCTGCAACCGCGCTGCCATCAGCCTGGCAGCCTGCTGCAAAACTTCAACATCGGTGACGCCACGCGCCACTGCATAGGTTTCCGGAAACAGGCGCCCTTCCGCATGACGCAGATTGCCGGGCAAAAAACGCGCCATGGCTTCGGCGCTGTCAAATTCCGCGGTCGGCCGGATTACATCACTGGCGCGCAGCGCGTCGCGCACTTCCCGCCAGGTCCAGCCTTCCACAATGGTGAACCCATGCAGTTTGACCCGCCCTGCCACCAGCAGATCGAGCACATCGGCCATGCTCTGCCCCGGAAGTAACTGGTATTCACCAGCTTGCAGACGGTCAGCCGAACCGGTGAACCGCGCCCAGCCGGCAAACAGGCGCGGCGAACTGATTACCCCTTGCAGCCGCAGCTGTTCGGCTACCGCACTGGCGGCCGCGCCCGGACGTACATCAATCAGCGTTGCCGCGGCTATGCCCGGCAACGGTGCATGCACGCGATTCCATGCCCACCCGCCAGCCAGCAACAGCAGCAATGAAACGGCCAGCAGGCTGCGCCAGAGGATTGCTGTCAGTCTGCGCATTCGCTGACTCCGCGGCCGGCAAGGCCAAGCATGAGCTGCCGGGTGATCGCATGGCGCTCGTATACGTGCTCATCAATGCCGGCAACCGGCCAGATACCGACCCGGGCATTGGTGAAGAACACGTCGTCGGCTTCATCCAGCGCACCCAGCGTAAATCGCTGTTCGCGACAATCTATGCCCTGCTCCTCGGCGAGATTCAATACCTGCGCGCGCATAATCCCGTGTACTCCGGATTGATCCAGCACCGGTGTCCACAAACGCCCGCCGGAGACAACAAATAGATTCGACTGGGTGCCACAAATCAGATAGCCGTCACTGTCACGCATGATGCCTTCGTCGATGGCCGGATCATCCCATTCCGAGCGCGCCAGCACCTGCTCCAGCCGGTTCAGCGTTTTCATGCCGGCTGTTGCCGGGTTACTGCTTATCCGGGTTGCACAGACACGCGCCCGAATGCCGTTGTGCGGTATCTGCGGCGCCGGCTCCGGTGTGAAGCCAATGGCGCAGGTGGGGGTTACGCTGACCGGTGGACGATAACCGCGTTCGCCGACGCCCCGGCTGATAATGATTTTCAGCGTGCCTTCGCGGTCGCTGCCGCAAAGCTGCTGCGCTGATTCGGCCAGCGCATCCTGTTCCGGCACTGCCATACCCAAGCGACGACAGGACACCACCAGGCGTGCAAAATGCGCACCAAAAAAACGCAGCATGCCATTGCGCACGGCGATGGTTTCAAACAGTCCGTCACCATAGGCAAAGCCACGGTCATTGACATCAATTTGCGCCGCACTGACGCCGTTGATCAGCCAGCGCTTCACGAGCCGTTACCCGCCGCCAGGTCATGCGATTGCACTCCGTGACCCTGCAGAGCCAGCAACAATCCCTTGGCCTTGGCACGGGTTTCTTCCAGCTCACGCTGCGCTCGGGAGTCGGCAACAATGCCACTGCCGGCAGCAATTTCCACGTGCCTGCCCTGCACCTGCATGGTGCGAATCAGAATGTTCAGGTCGCAATCGCCATCGCGGTTGAGGTAGCCCATGGAACCGGTATACGCGCCCCGCGGCCGTTGTTCCAGCTCATTGATGATTGCCATGCAGCGCACTTTCGGGCAACCGGTAATGGTGCCGCCCGGGAATACCGCCCGAATCAGCTCGCCCGGCGTAAGACCGGGCCGGGCCGTACCGGTTACGTTCGAAACAATGTGATGCACATGCGTGTAGCTCTCGATCACCATGTACTCATCAACCCGAACCGACCCGCCTGTGCAGACGCGGCCCAGATCATTGCGCTCCAGATCAATTAGCATGATGTGCTCAGCGCGTTCCTTGGGGTGGGCCAGCAGCCCTGCCGGCGCCTCGGCGCGCGGCCGCGTCCCGGCGATGGGACGCGTGTCGAGACGCTCGCCGCGACGGCGCACCAGCCGTTCCGGTGAAGACGACACCAGCGCAAAATCATCGCGCTGAATCAGCCCGCCGAACGGGGCAGGATTGGTCTGCCGCAGGCGCCGGTAAAGCTCAGTCGGTGCAACCGCAGCCTGCATTTTCACCTGCCAGCAACGCGACAGATTGGCCTGAAAAATATCGCCGGCCGCTATGTAGCACTGCGCCCGCGCCACGGCGTCAATAAAGGCCTGCTCGTCATCTTCGTGCACACTGAATGCCGGCAGCCCGGCTGCGGCTTGCGGCTGCGCGGCAATGCCCTGCAGATCCGCAAGAACCTGGGCAACGCGCGCTGCGTGACCTGGTTCGGCAACAATGCCGACGGCGCCGGTCTCACTGTCGTGGATGACGGCTACCGGGACGCGCGTGGCAAAGGCCACCGGCATAGCCGGCGCGGCCGCAATTGTCAGGGTGGGCTCAATTTCGCCGGCCAGCGCGTAGCCCAGGAATACGAACCAGCCGCCGGTAAACGGCACCTCCGCGCTGCTGCGGGCGATCCGTTCGTCTGCCCACCAGGCATCGAGCGCGGACAGAAATCCGCCATGTTGCGCATATGGCCCGCGCAGGGTTCCGTCAGCGGCAAGCTCCAGGGTGGTGCCGGGGAAGGCGAACAGGATATCGTAACGCGCCAGTTGCGGTCCCGCTGCGACACTCTCCAGCAAAAAGGGGTAACGCTGCGGATAGCGTTGCGCCAGCGCCAGAAGATCAGTTGCTGAACCTGTCAGGTCAACCGGTGTGTAGGAATACGAACTGCCCGCCGGGGAGTTCATGGTCGCACCCTGATGTCAGGAGTGACGGGTAAACAACAGGCTGCCGTTGGTACCGCCGAAGCCGAATGAATTGCTGATCACCGCATTAACTTCCATCTGCCGTGCGGTGCCCGGGACGTAATCCAGATCGCAGCCCTCACCCGGATTTTCCAGATTGACAGTCGGCGGCACCGCCTGATCGTGAATCGCCATGGCAGCAAACACTGCTTCCACTGCGCCTGCGGCACCCAGCAGATGACCGGTGGTCGATTTAGTGGAACTGACAGCCAGACTGGCCGCATGCGCGCCAAAAACAGCTTTGACCGCGGCAGTTTCAGCCTTGTCACCCAGCGGCGTGGAAGTGCCGTGGGCGTTGATGTAATCAATATCCTCCGGATTCAGGCCGGCATCACTGAGCGCTGCGCTCATGCAGCGGGCCGCGCCATTGCCGTCTTCCGGCGGCGCGGTGATGTGATGCGCATCGCCGCTCATGCCAAAACCTGACAATTCGGCATAGATTTTTGCGCCCCGTGCCCTGGCATGCTCGAGCTCTTCCAGCACCAGGCAGGCACCGCCGTTACTGAGCACGAACCCGTCGCGATCCTGATCCCACGGCCGGCTGGCGGCCTGCGGATCATCGTTGCGGGTAGACA
>JAUIEY010000085.1 GCA_030429685.1 Gammaproteobacteria bacterium | reverse complement strand
CAGTGATTTCACCGCCCAGCGGGCTGTAAACATCGCTTGCTGCCTTCACTGACTCCACCACCGCGCAGGCGTCGCCGGCGCCAAAATCGCTGCCGTTTTCGGGCACTTCGACGAATACCAGTTCGCCGAGTGCGGCCTGCGCATGGTCGGTAATACCCACCGTGACATTGCCGTCGTCTTCCAGGCGCAGCCACTCGTGATCCTCGGTGTAAAGCAATTGGTCCGGCACTTCACTCATTTGATTTTTCTCCGCTACTTTCCTGTTACCGGTACGTCCGGGATTGCTGCGCCGGTTTAATCGCCGGCAACCCGAACCTGACCGTTTCTGACAAACGGCGGCCGCACGACGCGTGCCGGTATGGTTTTATTTCTGATGACGACTTCGCACTGTCCGGCGGCAGCAGCCGGCACGCGGGCAAGTGCGATCGACTGCTCCATGGTAGGCGAAAAACCGCCGCTGGTAATTTCTCCGGCACCGGCCGGCGTGTTCACCGGCTGCCCTGCCCGCATAATGCCACGCCCTTCGAGCACCAGGCCGACCAGTTTGCGCGCGGCACCCGATGCGCGCTGTTGTTCCAGCGCCGCGCGACCGACAAAGTCACGATCAGCGGGCTCCCAGGCCACCGTCCAGCCCAGGTTGCTTTCCAGCGGCGTGGTATCAAGAGTCATATCCTGACCATAAAGATTCAGTCCGGCCTCCAGCCGCAGGGTATCGCGCGCGCCAAGTCCGCACGGCTGCGCGCCTGCTGCCACCAGCGCATCCCACAGACCGGCAGCTTGCGCTGCCGGCACCATGATTTCCCAGCCGTCCTCGCCGGTGTATCCGGTGCGGGCGACGAACAGTTCCGCATCCCCGCCGGTCTGCAGCGACGCAAAACTTTGCAGCTGCAAAGCCATATCACCGGCGCCACCGGGCAACAGCGGCGCGGCCAGATCACGTGCTGCTGGTCCCTGCACCGCGAGCATGGCAAGCTCGGCCCGTTCGTTGATCTGCACCGCAAAATTTTTCGCCGTCTGCGCCATCCACGCCAGATCCGCGGCGCGCGTGGCAGCATTGACGACCAGTCGAAAATCATTGCGACCCCGGCGATAGGCAATCAGATCATCCACCACGCCCCCCTGCTCGTTAAGCATGCAGCTGTATATGCCTTTGCCTGAGCCGTTGTCCGGCAGGCGCGCGATGTCGTTGGCCAGCAGGTAACGCAACCATGCTTCGGTGGCGCTGCCGCTGACATCCACCACCGTCATGTGGGACACGTCGAACACGCCGGCGTGACGGCGCACCGCATGGTGCTCGTCAAGCTGTGAACCGTAGTGCAACGGCATGGCCCAGCCGCCGAAGTCGACCATGCGGGCGCCGGCGGCCTGGTGGCATTCATAGAGTGCGGTCTGTTGCATAACGAATTCCGGATAACCGTGGACGGACAAAAAAACACCCAAATAAAAAAGGGCGGCAGGAAACACCTGCCGCCCCTCTGTCCGTTTACCTGAGAGATCGGGCCAGACGATTGGTCGTGACCGCACCCCTTCGGTGGACCGCCTGATTATTTGTCACGCGGCCGCTCTCCAGAGTCGATTCGAACCCGCAATCCATTGTGCCTGAGCGTTTCCGAGCGAGTTGCGCCTTCGGCGGCCGTTCATCCCGTGTGCACGGGGCCGACTCTCTCACGCGGGTTCCGAAAACCGAGCCGGCATAATAACCGCTGAGCCGGCAGCAGACCAGTCTTGCGGCAATGCGTCGCGCAAAGACTAGTCACCGGAGTCGATGTCACGACCCATGGCCTGTTCGGCAAGCAGCCGTTTCAGTGGTCCGGCGCGATTCACCAGTCCGAGACCGGCACCGGCAACATTTGCCAGCGGCGAGCGGAACAGTGCATTGAGTCCGTCCATCAGGCCAAGCGTTAACGCATTGTCGCCCTTGCGGCGTCGTTCGTAGCGCCGCAGCACCCGCGGATCTCCGGGATCCGCCCAGCGATGTTGCAAATGGCGGCCCAGTTCCGCAGCCAGCACCGCCGCATCCCGGAAACCCAGGTTGGCGCCCTGCCCGGCAAGCGGGTGCACCCGATGTGCAGCATCTCCCAGCAGCGCGAATCGCTCGCCGGTATAAATCTCTGCGTGGCTGCGTTGCAGGGGAAAACTGCGTCGCTCTGTGGTGCAGGTGATTGCACCGAGCACAGCATCCGTTGCCTGCTGCAAACAAGCCGCAAAGGCCTGCTCGGACATGTTCTGCAGCTCGGCCGTGCGTTCTTCCGCATGAGTCCACACCAGTGAGCTGCGGCCATCGGCCAGCGGCAGCAATGCCACCGGACCATCCGGCAGAAATTTTTGCCAGGCCGTGTCGGCGTGCGGAACTTCGGTGGCCAGATGCGCTACCAGCGCATTCTGCCGATAGCCGCCGGCACGACTCTGCACACCCAGTTCCTGACGCACCCATGACCGGGCACCGTCGGCACCGACCAGCAGGCGCGTATGCCAGTCGCGATCGCCGCAGCGTACGACACAGGTGTCGTCAGTGCGACGCAGTTGCTCGGCCGGCTGATCAATCCACTGCAGCGCCGGCGCCGCGGCAAGCTGCTCCCACAGCACTTCGCGCACGGCACGGTTTTCCACGATAGCGCCAAGCGCGGCAACACCTGTTTCGGCAGCGCTGAAACACAGCGCATGGTCGCCGTGCGGACCACCGCCGTCCTGCCATACGCGCATGGTTTCATAGGGATGCCGGGTAGCCGCGGGCAGTGCATCCAGCGCCCCGATCCGCTGCAACAAATCCAGTGACGACGGCGCCAGCGCCGAAACGCGTAAATCCAGATCCGCCCCCGGCTCCCGCGGCGCAGGTGGCTGCGGTTCGACCACGGCAATACGCAACTCGGCCGCCGGCTGCTGCTGCTGTATAAGTCGCGCCAACAGCAGCCCGACCATGCCGCCACCGATAATCATGATGTCGCAATCGGCCGCGCGGTTCATGGATCCAGACCGCGGGCCAAACGCGTCATGCGTCCGCCCAGACCCATGGTTTGCCGCGCCAGCAGTCGCTTGCCGGCCGGCAAGGTATCGAACATTGCAAGACCCAGCCCGCGGGCGTGCGACAACAGGCGGCCGCGGCGGCCAAACAATCGAATCAGGCCGTCGGTAAATGCCACCACTTTGCGCTGATCGTCCAGCCGCCAGTCCGTATAACGTTGCAGCAAAGATTCCGCGCCGGCATCAAATGCTGCAGCAGTCTGACGACGGCCACTTATCAGCAGTTCGGCCAGACTGGCGGCATCGCGCAGACCCAGGTTAAAACCCTGGCCGGCGACCGGGTGCAGGCCATGCGCGGCATTGCCGATCATGACCGCGCGCTCGGTTGTCAATGCCGCAGTCTGCACCAGCGCCAACGGATAGGCGCTGCGTTTGCCGAGCTTGCGCAGTCGGCCGAGACGAAAGCCGAGCCGGTTCTGCACCTGCTGCAAAAATTCATTGTCGGCAAGTGCGCAAAGCTGCGCTGCCTGTTCTCTCGCGCATGCCAGCACCACGGTATACAACCCGTCGGCACCGGGCAGCACCGCCAGCGGCCCCTGCGGGGTGAAGCGTTCAAACGCTGTATGGCCGGCATAGCGGCGATCAACCTGCACGTTGGCGACGATAGCCGTCTGGCCATAGTCATCAATTGCTGCGGCAATCCCCAGCGCTTCCCGCAAGGGCGAGCGCGCACCGTCTGCCACCACCAGCAAACGTGTGCGCAACGTTTGCTCACCGTCCGGTGTCGCCACCACAACATCACGGCCGTCAGCAGCCGGCGCGGTGGCAGTCACGCGAGCAGGGCAACAAACCTCCAGACTGGTCAGTTGCTCAATACGTTGCCACAGGGCTGCCCCCAGCCGGCGACCCTTGATTACAAAACCGAGTTCCGCGATGCCTTGCTCAGCAGCATCAAGCAGGGCATTACCAAAACGCCGTTGCTCAGACACATGGATACGCGTAATCGGAAACGCATCGGCCTGCAGTGCATCCCACAAACCGAGTTGTCGCAGGATATTGCAGCTGCCATGCGACAGCGCGATGCTGCGCTCATCAAAACTGGGTTGCCGCGTACTGTAGTGCGGTTCGGCTTCCACCAGCGCGACCCGCAAATCGCTGGCTGCCAGTGCTACCGCCAGACTGCCGCCGACCAGACCGCCGCCGGCTATCACCACATCGTAGTCAGGTGGTCTGTCAGTCACGCTATTGCTCAGTCGGCGGCGGCGCTGCCTGCCAGCGCTTCAATGTCATCCGCTGCAACCGGCAGCGCGGCGGTCAGCACCTCGTTGCCGTCGCGAGTCACCAGCACATCATCCTCGATGCGGATGCCGATGTTGCGCCACTGCGCCGGAATATTGCGCGCATTGGGTATGTACAGGCCCGGCTCCACAGTCAGCACCATGCCGGGTTCGAGCAAGCGCCAGTGATCCGAGACTTTGTAGTCGCCAACGTCGTGCACATCCATGCCCAGCCAGTGTCCGGTGCGGTGCATGAAAAAGCGCCGGTACTTGCCGTCGGCAATAAGCTTTTGCGGCTCTCCTTTGAGTAGTCCTACCCGCACCAGACCTGCGGTTATCACTTGCACTGCGGCATCATGCGGATCGTTCCAGTGCCGGCCCGGACGCACCTGCTGAATCGCCGCATCGTGCGCGGCCAGCACAATGTCATAGAGCGCCCGCTGCTCCGGCGTGAACCGGCCGTCCACGGGCCAGGTCCGGGTAACGTCCGCGGCATAACAATCGTATTCGCAGCCCACGTCGGCGAGCACCAGGTCACCGGCGCGCAGCTCGTCGGCGTTTTTTACGTAGTGCAGCACGCAACCGTTGGCGCCGCCGCCGACTATAGGTTGATAGGCCGGTTCCACGGCATTGCGCCGAAACTCATGCAGGTACTCGGCCTCGAGCTGATACTCATGCATCCCCGGCCGGCAGGCCGCGATGGCGCGGCGATGCGCGGCCACGCTGATGCGCGCTGCCTTTTTCATGGCGCTGATTTCGGCGCGGCTCTTATATAAGCGCAGGTCATGCAGCAAATGATCCAGCGCCACGAACTCATCCGGCGTGTGCTGGTCACCGCTGCCGGCTTCCCGCAGGTCATTGATCCAGCCCATCAACCGCGCATCAAAATCCGGCTGCGCGCCCATGGTGTAGTAGACCCGCTCACACTGGCCGATGATGCCCGGCAACACATCGTCGATTGCGTCAATGGCAAATGCTTCGGCCGCTCCGTAGTCACTGACCGCGCCCGCCGGGGTCGCGCGCCGGCCGTCCCAGAGTTCGCGATCGGGATCGCTGCCGCGACAAAACAGCAGGAATTCGCCGGCTGCCCGTCCGGGCACCAGCACGGCAACTGCATCGGGTTCGTCAAAACTGGTCAGATAATGAAAATCGCTGTCCTGCCGATAGGGGTATTCAACATCGCGGTTGCGGGTGCGCACCGGCGCCGCCGGCAAAATAGCGATGCTGCCTTTACCCATCATGCGCATGATGGCTCGGCGGCGGCGGGCAAATTCCTTACTGTTCATAGCGAGGGCGGCTCCCTGTCGGCCGGCGTGGCCGGCGCACGCAATGCCGCGGTCGCATCATAAATAAGCTGCACCGACACCCGCACGTATTCTTCCAGCTCGGCAAAAGCGTTTTCGCCCGCTTCATCAGCTTCGCCTTCGGCTCCAGCATTGGTGATGGCGCTGAAGTCTTCGAGTATCTCGGCGATATCCTCGCCCGCCAGCACATCCGCAGCTGCGCCCTGATCAGCGCCGCCGGCACTTGCAAGACCCTGCATAAAACCATGGCACCAGTCCGCCAGTGCTGCCGTGCGTTCCCGCAGTGGCAAATCATCGTCCGGCAGTAACAACTGAAACGCCAGCTGACCGGCTTCCAGTTTTACCAGGCTGTCGGCCGCTAAGGTTTGCAGCCCCCGGCCCGCTTCCACTGCCAGTACATTATCCGTTGCGGAATCAGCAAGTTCAGCCAGCCAATCCTGCAGGGCAGCAGTACCGCGCAGGCAGGCGCGGCCGCAGAAAGCGCCATGGGCTTCAGCCGGTTCCCAGCTTGCCTGCAGACTGCTCAGCAAACGCCGGAAAGCTGCAAAACCCGTAATGTCAGCGTTGTCGTTGGCCGCCACGTTCAATTTCCCGGAAATTACGCCCTGACGGAGGTTCAGGGGAGGCTAATCCTAACACCGCTGAAACAGTCAGCGTATTGACCCTGAAGCGATGCAGACACTATATTGGCTCACATGTCTGATTCAGCCGATAACAATTTTGTTAACGAACTCGCGCGTCTCGAGAAGCGGCTCGACGAGCTGGTCGTAATTTGCAGCCAACTCAAGGATGAAAACCGTTCTCTGAAGGAGCGGCAGGATTCCCTGATTGCCGATCGCGCCACTCTGCTGCAGAAAAACGAGCAGGTACGCGCGCGGGTGGAAGCCATGATTAATCGCCTCAAAGCCATGGAGCAAGGCACATGACGCAGATGTACGCACACGTTAACGTCAAAATACTTGATAAGGAGTATCAGGTCGCCTGCAAAGCAGATGAGCGCGCTGATCTGCTGGATTCTGCGGAATTGCTGAATGCCAAGATGCTGGAGATTCGCGACAGTGGCAAGGTAACCGGGCTGGACCGGATTGCCATCATGGCCGCATTGAACCTGGCCAATGAACTTATCCAGTTGCGGGGCGTCGAAGATTCACTGGAAAACGACGCTGCGGTGCGCATTGCCGCCATGCGCGAACGCGTCGAGTCGGCGCTGCAGTTCGGCCAGCAGCTGGAAATATAGGGTCCGGCCAGGTCCTGGAGACCTGCCTGCCGCGCCCGTCTCGTTTTGACTCCTTCTGCGGTGTTCGATGCGGATCTGGAAGTCCCTCGACCCTAAATCTCAGATTGGGGTCGTCGCCTGCAGATAACTGTGTGCATGACCGCTACTGCGGAAAGCCTGGGTTATCGCGGTTGACCCCACCTTTCGCTCTGGTTCGAGAGCGATGATTCGTGACGGCACATGCGGAAGGAGTCTCTTTCCTTTATGACTGCAGATACGCAACTACTGCGCAGCCAGCTCAGGCAGCAACGCCAGGAACTTTCCGCACCGGATGCTGTTGCAGCCGCACTGGCAATCGCCGACGAACTTTCGGCCGCGCCGGTTATACGCCGCGCCCGGCGCATAGCCATCTATATGCCAGGCTTCGGTGAAGTCGATTGCACCCTGTTTACCGAACGCATGCTCGACCGGGGCAAAGCGGTATTTGCGCCAATTTTGCGCAAAAAGCACCTGCTTTTTGCTCCGCTGAAGCCGCAAACAGAGCTGCGCCGGAATCGTTTTGGCATCGCGGAACCGGTTTGTATGCGCCGCGATTTATGCAGTCCGGCGCAGCTGGATGTGGTAATTACGCCACTGGTAGCCTTTGATGCGCAGCTCAACCGCCTTGGTATGGGCGGCGGTTATTACGACCGTAGCTTTGCCTTTAAAAAGCACCGTAAAAACTGGGCCAGACCTCGCATGATTGGCGTGGCATATAGCTTTCAGCGTGTCGAGCAGTTACCGGTACAGGCATGGGATGTACCGCTCAATGCTGTGATTACGGAGAAAGAAAGCTACGGAAGTTATTGATGCTTCGTCTCATCAACGGGTGTATGGGTTTTTATAAGCCACCCGTAAACATTGCTTAGCCGGGCAAGTTTTCTTTGCAAAAAATGCGCCAGAAGGCTTTTTCCGGCGCTTTAAGAAAACCCCTAAAAAACCTTTACTTGCTGGAATTTTGCCCGTTGTTGTATATACTCAATCGCGGTTAACCCGACAATGGAGATCTGCTATGGCAGCACGTAAGAAAGTTTCCCGTAAGAAAAAATCTACGGCGAAACGTAAGACGAAAAAGAAGGTAGCGCGTAAGAAGGTAGCCAGGAAGGCAACGCGTAAGAAGGCGAAGAAAAAAGCCAAACGCAAGGTAAAGAAAAAAGCCAAGCGTAAAACGAAAAAGAAGGCCAAGAAAAAGGCCAAACGCAAGACCAAACGTAAGGCAAGCAAAAAAGCCTCACGTAAGAAGAGCACACGCCGCAGATAGCGTTGCTCGACGCGCAACCTGAGTCAGGTTGTA
>JAUIEY010000289.1 GCA_030429685.1 Gammaproteobacteria bacterium | reverse complement strand
CGACATACTGATCAACAATGCCTCGACTTTTTATCCGACACCGCTGGCAGACGTCACCGAAACACACTGGAACGACCTGCTCGGCACTAATCTGAAAGCGCCGCTGTTTTTGTCACAGGCGGCGCTGCCGCACCTGCGTGCCAGCCGCGGCCAGATCATCAACATCGTGGATATTCATGCGCAGCGGCCGCTGCGCAATCACCCTGTTTACGGGCCGGCCAAGGCGGGGCTCGCCATGCTGACCCGCTCGCTGGCCAAAGATCTGGCGCCGGAGGTGCGGGTAAACGGCATATCGCCCGGCGCCATCCTGTGGCCCGAAGAGGGCATGTCCGACAAGGCCGAGCAATCCATCCTGCGGCAGATACCCATGGCCCGCATGGGCGAGCCGGATGACATTGCACGCACGGCACTGTTTCTGATCAAGGATGCTCCCTACATTACCGGCCAGGTAATTGCCGTGGACGGCGGCCGCAGCGTCGGCTGGTAATTCGGTCAGTTCAGACCGATATCAACCGGCTGCAGATCACGCTCGCCAGCATCAAACCCGGCCCACAATTCCGCCATAGTCTTGCCGCTGACCGGATGTCTCAGATCGGGCGCCAGTTCGGCGAGCGGCCCGGCAACGAAAGCATAGCGGTCAATATCACCGTGCGGAAGATTCAGGCGCCGGCTGACCATGGAACCGTAGAGCAGCAGGTCTACATCCAGCGTGCGCGGGCTGTTGGGGTTGTCAGTGCGCACCCGCTCGGCCGTGTCGTGCATCTCTTCAATATGTTCCAGCACTGCCTGCGGTTTTTCGCGGGTATGAAAACCGATCACCATGTTGAGAAAGTCGTCGCCGTCAAATCCCACCGCAGCGGTGCGATACACGTGCGAGCTGTGCAGTTCGCCGTAGGTCGCTGCCAGCTCCTGGTAGGCCTGCCGCAAATGCTCGACCGGGGCGATGTTACTGCCGAGACTGACATACACCTCGACACCTGCAGAATGGACGCCGGCAGAATGGACACCTGCAGATTGCGTTTGCGGCTTAGCCACGGCTGCCTCGTTCTACCGTAACGCCCACGGCGGCCGAACCGGTCACGGCGCGCGGCTTGCTGATTTTCACCTGCACCCACGGCACCGCGAACTCAGCCATGATGAGTTCGGCAATTTTATTCGCCGCGGTTTCCACCAGCTCAAACTGACTCTCAATAACAAAAGCGCGCACGCGTTTGGAAACCGCCTTGTAATCCAGCGCATACTGCAATTCCTCGGTCTCTGCCGCCTTGCGCGTGTCCCAGGCCATCTGCAGGTCAATACAGACTTCCTGTTGCAGCTGCCGCTCCCAGTCCCAGCAACCGATGACTGTCTTAAAGCGCAACTCATCAACAAATACGATATCCATGCAATGCTCTCGCTGCTGCCCGTCACTCAGCCGTTTGCCATGGCCGGGAGGCTTTCCAGTTCCCAGCGCGGTGTGGCCTGCACCTGCCCGCCCGACACATGGCCGGCCTGCAGGCGATGCAGCCCCGCGACTGCCACCATGGCGCCGTTATCAGTACACAGCTCAAACCGCGGA
>JAUIEY010000084.1 GCA_030429685.1 Gammaproteobacteria bacterium | reverse complement strand
CAGCGCGGCGATTTATGGCGGCGGGTGGGGCAGCGAGGCAGACCGCAACCGGCAAAGCATTGCGGGCATGGACTACGAACTGTGGCAGGAAATCATGCGCACCAATGTGCTGGGCACGTTTCGTCTCACGGCTGCTCTGTTGGCCAATCTTCAAGCCGGCGAACGCCGAATCATCGTCATGATGTCTTCCGATCTGGGTTCAATTGCCAACAATGAGCAGGGTATGTCGTATGCATACCGCTCCAGCAAGGCGGCCCTGAATATGCTCACCAAAGGTCTGTCGGTTGAACTGGCGCCCCGGGGTTTCACCGTGATTTCGCTGGCGCCGGGCTGGGTCAGCACTGATCTGGGTGGGCCGGATGCCATGTGGCCCGTGGACGAAAGCGTGCGCAGGCAGCGCGAAGTGCTGGCCGGTCTGGGGGTCGAAAAGACCGGGCAATTTATCAATCTGCTGGGTGAGAACGTGCCCTGGTGAGCTATGCCTGGTCCTGCAGCGACGCCATATCAATCACATACCGGCGGGAAATATCACCAGCTGACAGCTTGTCAAACGCTGCATTGATCTCATCCATCCGGATCATCTCGCATTCCGGGTGAATGTTGTGTGCTGCGCAGAAGTCCAGCACTTCCTGCGTTTCCGGCAGCCCGCCTATCAGCGATCCGGCGACGCGCCGCCGGCCGAAAATCATCGGCACGGTCAGTGGTTCATCAAGCGGTCCGATCTGGCCGACCAGTACCAAAGTGCTGTCGATATCCAGCAAGGGCAGGTAAGGATTAATGTCATGCTTGACGGGCACGGTATCTATGATCAGATCAAAAGTGCCGGCCGCAGCCTGCATGGCGCCACTGTCCGAAGATGCCAGCAATGTTTCGGCGCCCAGCGCTTTGGCCATGTCTTGCTTGCTGTCGGTGCGGCTGATTACGGTGACGCTTGCGCCCATGGCGACGGCCAGTTTCACCGCCATATGGCCCAGCCCGCCGAGCCCGACAACGCCCACACGACTGCCTTTGCCCACACCCCATGCCCGCAGTGGCGAAAACGTGGTGATGCCGGCGCACAGGATTGGTGCCGCGCGGGCTAAATCGAGGCTATCCGGTACCGACAAGACAAACTTTTCCCGCACAACAATATGGCGGGAATAGCCGCCATGGGTCATTTCTCCGGAGACCGGATCGGGCGAGCCATAGGTAGCGGTGAAGCCATTGCGGCAATACTGTTCATGGCCCTTGTCGCACTGGTCGCAATGCTGGCAGCTATCAACCAGACAGCCCACGGCAACGTTGTCACCCACTTTGTAGCGAGCTACTTCCGGCCCGGTATCGATGACCCGGCCGACAATCTCGTGGCCCGGCACCAGCGGGAAGGCGGCCATGCCCCAGTCGTCGTTCACGCTGTGCAGGTCCGAATGACAGACGCCGCAATAAAGAATCTCTATAGCCACGTCGTCTGCGCGCAGCGCGCGTCGTGCAAAATGAAACGGTGTCAGCGGGGCATGGGCGGATTCAGCCGCATAGCCAATGGTACGCATGGTTGCTCCGGCGGGTTTTGCAATAAGGGTACTAAAGTGTGGTGCCCAGGAGAGGACTTGAACCTCCACGGGGTTGCCCCCACTGGCACCTGAAGCCAGCGCGTCTACCAATTCCGCCACCTGGGCAGGTGGGGTGCCGCAAGGTGGGCGGCGAGGGCGAGAATCTACAGACAGGCTTTATGCTTGTCAACGCGCTATGCTGCGCTCCTTATGGAACCCTATAACCACCGCGTGCCCGGGCCCGCCGACATCATGACCGCGATGGAGCGCAGCGGCGTACCCCAGGATTTCAAGGCGCTGGTCCGGCATTTCGGCCTGAAAGGCGAAAAGCAGCGCCAGGCCTTGCACAAGCAACTCAAAAAGCTGGTACGCAGCGGCCGGCTGCTGCTCAATCGCAAAGACGAGTACTGCCTTATAGACAAGATCGATGCGGTTGTCGGCAAGGTATCGGCGCATCGCGACGGTTTTGGCTTTCTGGTGCCCGATCAGGGCGGTGAGGATATTTATCTGCCGCCGCATGAAATGCGGCAGTTGCTGGACGGCGACCGGGTCGCCGTGCATCTGGCCGGCGTCGATCGCAAGGGCCGCCCCAAGGGCACGCTGGTGGAAATACTGGAGCGGGGCAAAACCACGGCGGTGGGGCGGTTTATTCGTGAGCGGGGGCTGACCTATGTGGCCGAAATAGCGACCCGTGCGCAGGATCACTACCTGATTGCCGCCAACGATACTGCCGGTGCCGAAGACGGCCAGCTGGTCAAAGTCGAAATCGTTGCTTATCCGACGCCCCGGCGGGAAGCCCAGGCAAAGGTGATCAAAGTACTGGGCGACAGTGATGATCCCGGTATGCTGGTAACGCTGGCTATAGAAAGTTTCGGTCTGCGCGACGAGTGGCCGGCCAAGGCGCTGCAGGCTGCCGAGCGCTGTGGAGCTGCGGTGGCGGAAGCCGACAAACAGGGCCGGGTCGATATACGCGATTTGCCGCTGGTCACCATTGACGGTGCCGATGCGCGCGACTTTGACGACGCGGTATTCGCGGAGCCGGCCGGGGAAGGCGGCAAAAAATGGCGGCTGGTGGTAGCCATCGCTGACGTGTCGCACTACGTCGACAAGGATGACCCGCTTGATAAAGAGGCGCGCCGCCGCGGCACATCGACGTATTTTCCGGGCCGGGTAGTGCCGATGTTGCCGGAAGCATTGTCCAACGGCCTGTGTTCACTGAATCCGGATGTTGATCGTCTGTGTCTGGTCTGCGACATGCGTATCACGGCCAATGGCAAGGTCGAAAAATCCAGCTTTTATAAAGCCGTCATGCGGTCGCATGCGCGGCTTACCTACAACCAGGTGCATGCGGCGCTGGGGGAAGGCAAGCCCGCTGCGCGGCAAGAACTGGCTGGCTTGTTGCCGCACCTGGAGCATCTTTACGGTGTTTATCGCGGCCTGAGCCGCGCCCGTGGCCGGCGCGGAGCGCTCGATCTGGAGCTGCCCGAGGTCGTGATCACCATGGCGGACGAGCACACTATCGAAACAGTCGCGCCACGGCACCGCAATGAAGCCCACATGCTTATCGAAGAATGCATGATTGCCGCCAACGTGCAGGCAGCCAAATTCCTGCGCAAACACAAGTTACCGAATTTGTATCGGGTGCATCCGCAGCCGGAGCCGGATCGCTTCGAAGAGTTGCGAGTGATGCTGCAGGAACTGGGCTACAAGGTTACCAAAGAGGCACGCACGCAGCCGCGAGCCCTGAACAAAATCCTGCAGCAACTCAGGCAGCGGCCGGATTTTCCGGTGCTGGCGGTCGCCGTGCTGCGCACCATGGCACAAGCGGTATATCAGCCCGCAAATGAAGGTCACTATGGCCTGGCGCTGGAAGCCTATGCGCATTTCACCTCGCCTATACGGCGCTATCCGGATTTGCTGGTCCATCGCGGTATCAGTCATCTGCTTGCGGGGGGCAAGCCCGGAGCGTTTGCATACAGCATGCCGGATATGGAGGAACTGGGCCGCACCAGTTCGCAACTTGAGCGTCAGGCAGAAGCCGCCAGTCGTCACGTTGAATCGCGCTACAAGTGTATTTATATCAGTGAGCATGTCGGGGACGAATTCAACGGGGTGATTACCGCGGTAAAGCATTTTGGTCTGTTTGTGATGCTGGAAGATCTGTACGTTGAAGGCCTGGTGCATGTCACTAATTTGCGCAACGATTACTATCATGCCGAACATGGAGGCCTGCGTCTGCGTGGCGAGAAGACCGGTCACAGCTACGGGCTGGGTGATGAAATCCGTGTGCGCGTGACGCGGGTGGATGTAGAAGATGCCCGGGTGGATTTGCAGTTGGCGGAATAACAGGACGCATGAGCGAACAAATAATCTATGGCATTAATACCGTGCTGCATGCGCTGGAACGCCAGTCCGATCGCCTGCTGCGGGTCTATCTGCTACAGGGCATGCGCGGTCAGCGGGCCACGCGTCTGCATGAGGCGCTCAACCGGCAGCGGGTGCGGGTCGAGCGTGTCAGTGACGAAGAATTGCAGCGGCTGACAGGCAGCATTAAGCACCAGGGCGTTGCCGCCGCGTTGAGCAACCGTGAGGCCCTCGATGACCATCAGGCGCTGGAATTGATCGCGGAGCTGAGCGAACCGCTCATTCTGGTGCTCGACAGCATTGAAGATCCCCGCAATCTCGGAGCCTGTCTGCGGACTGCTGACGCTGTCGGTGCAGACCTGGTGGTGATGGGGCGCAGCCGGGGAGTTGACATAACACCAGTGGTCAGCAAGGTCGCCAGCGGTGCGGCAGAGACCCAGCCGGTGGCGCGGGTGGCCAACCTGGCCAGGTTTCTGCAGGCGCTGCGCGACCTCAATGTCTGGATTGTCGGTACCGATGAGGCCGGCCCGGCTGCGGTTTTCGATACCAGCCTGACCGGCCCGCTGGCGCTGGTCATGGGCGCCGAGGGCAAGGGTCTGCGCCGGCTGACGCGGGAGCGCTGTGATGTGCTGGTGCATTTGCCCATGCGCGGCGTGGTGGCGAGCCTGAACGTTTCGGTGGCTGCCGGCGTGTGTCTGTACGAAGCCCTGCGGCAGCGTCAATCGGCACGTCAATCCGGAGTTGAATCAGCGATTTAGCTCCGGTAGCATTCGCCTCCCTTCCGCCGCTCTGTTGCAGTGGAAGTCTCCTTGCCGCACCGGTCAGCCGGGTGGCATTAACCCGTAAGGAGTCACAATGAGACACTACGAGATCGTATTCCTGATCCATCCGGATCAGAGTGAGCAGGTGCCTGCCATGGTAGAACGCTACCACGGCATGATTACCGGAAACGGCGGCACCATTCACCGCAGCGAAGACTGGGGTCGTCGCCAGCTGGCCCATAGCATTAACAAAATCCACAAAGCGCATTACGTGCTCATGAATATTGAGTGCGAACAGGCGACGCTGGACGAACTGCAGAGCGCATTCAAATTTAATGATGCGGTGCTGCGACACCTGGTCATCCGCCGTGATGAAGCCGTTACCGAGGCTTCGCCGCTGGCCAAGACTGAAGACGATGCCGACGACGATGCCCGCCCGCAGCGCACAGCTGAGAAAGCCACAGAGGCTGATGCAGAATCAGACAGCGACGATGCTACTGCGACAGAAGCTGACGCACCGGATGCCGAAGCTGCAGCAGACGATACTGACTCCGGTACCGGCGCAGACGAGCCCAAACAGGCAGCCGGTTAACGCAACGAATCAGAGAGACCACAGAACATGAGCAGATTTTTTCGCCGGCGTCGTTATTGCCGTTTTACCGCTGAGGGTGTCAAGGAGATCGATTACAAGGATCTCGACACGCTGCGCAACTACATTACCGAAACCGGCAAAATAGTCCCGAGCCGTATTACCGGAACCAAAGCCAACTATCAGCGTCAGCTGGCGACAGCCGTCAAGCGCGCCCGCTATCTGGCCTTGCTGCCGTATACGGACAAGCACTAGGCCAGGGTAAGCCCGGCGCATGTCCGCGTTTGCGACATGGCTGGCGGGTCGCCGCATCCGGCGCGCAGTGATTGTGGCCGGACTGTATCCGTTTCCGCCGCTGAACATACTCAGTGCGGCTACGGTGGTGATGAGCGCCAGTCTGCGTGGTCCGCGCGAAGCCCTGCTGGACGGACTGGTGGCGCTGGCCCTGCTGATCGCCATGAGTCTGGCGGCAGGCCTCGACACGGTCAGCCTGGCCGGCACCGCAGTGGTGAGCTGGGCGGTCTGGATCGGGCTGGGCTGGCTGGCCGGCCGCAGCGGTTCGCTGACGCTGGCGGTGCAGGCGGCCGTGTTGCTGGCTTTGCTCGGGCTGGGCGTATTTGTGCTGGCCACCGGTGAACCGGTGAGCTTCTGGATGCCGGTGCTGGAGGCGTTGTATGCGGATCTGAGTCAGCAGGGTCTGAACATACCGGCTGATTTGCCGCAGCAGGCGCGCATCATGAGCGGCGGCCTGCTGGCATTTGTCCTCGCGGGCACATTGCTGGCGCTGTTGTTCGGTCTGGCATGGGCCTGTGGGGTTGTCGGCCGGGACATTGGTGACGGGTTTCGCAGCCTGCGTCTCGGCTATGTCATCGGCGGACTGGCGGCAGTGGCCGGCTTGCTGGCACTGGCGGATATCCAGTTGTATGGCGTGCTATTGATTTTTGCCGTGGCGTTTACTTGCCAGGGTGCAGCGGTAGTGGCCTGGTGGGCGCAGCGCCTTGACTGGCCCCGCAGCTGGTGGCTGGCGCTGGTGATTCCACCGCTGTTGCTGGTGGAGTTTCTGGTTGTCGAGTTGGCGGCGCTGGCGGCGCTTGGCTTTGTTGACAACGGTTTTAGCCTGCGGCGCGCTAGCGACCGCGGCTAGCCACAGGATTTGCACAGGTTATGCTCTTGCGGGAGCCATGGCCGGATATGTTTTAATTGAGCGAGCCGCAGCGGCGGCCACAGGAGAAAGCAATGGAAGTCATACTGCTCGAAAAGGTGGAAAACCTGGGCAATATCGGCGATCAGGTAAACGTAAAGGCAGGTTACGGGCGTAACTTCCTGTTACCTAAGGGTAAAGCAACTCTGGCCACGCCTGAGAATATCGAGATTTTTGAGCAGCGCCGGGCTGAACTTGAAGCCCGGCAGGCCGACGAACTGGCGGCCGCCAGGGCACGCGCAGCCGGACTCGAAGGCCTGGTGCTGGAAATAACCGCCAATGTCGGTGAAGAGGGCAAGCTGTTCGGTTCGGTCGGCACCGTGGATATCGTCGAAGCCGGCGCTGCCGCTGGCAAGGAAATCGAGCGTTCCGAAGTCCGGTTGCCGGAAGGCCCGTTGCGGGTAACCGGCGAGCATGAGGTCGAGATCCACCTGCACAGCGATATAAATGTCAGCATCAAGGTGAATGTTGTCGGTGAAGCCGGCGCTGTTGACGTCGCTGACGAATCGGCGGAGGCCGAATAGGAGCGTTTGCATGGTGCAGTCAGTCGGACATTCTGAGTATGAGCTGTCGCTGACTGATCACATCACCACGCTGCCAAATAACGTCGAGGCTGAAAGGGCGTTGCTGGGCGGGCTGATGCTCAGAACGCAGGCCTGGGACAATATTTCGGGCAAAGTCTCGGCCGGCGATTTTTACCGGCCTGACCATCGGCTCATATTCGAAGCTCTGGCCGTGCTGGCTGAGCGTAACGAACCGCTGGACGCAGTCACTGTTGATGACTACCTGAACAGTGTCGGCAAGAGCGTCGAAGCCGGCGGGCTCGAGTACATCAGTGGCCTGGTGACTAACACGCCCAGCGCGGCCAATATTACTACGACATTACTGTGTACCCGCTGGTGGGTACCACCGACCCGGGTGTGGTGATTTTGGTGGACGACGTTACCCAGCGGGTGCTGGCCGAAAACACGCTGATCCAGAAAGACAAAATGGCCTCCATGGGCGAGCTGGCGGCCGGCATGGCACACGACATTAACAGCCCGCTCAGTGCCATTTTACAAGCGGTACAAACCGTACAGCGGCGGCTGTCGCCCGACCTGGAAGCGAATCATAAGCCGGCACAATCCACCGGCCTGGATCTGCAACGTCTGGCGGACTATGTAAAAGCACGGGAAATCAACGAGCTGTTGGACGGTGTACAGGAAGCCGGCGCCCGAACCTCGGACATTGTCAGCAATCTGCTGGAGTTTGCCCGCAGCAGCAGCCACGACAAGCAACAGGTCGACATTATCGACATTATTGAAAACACGCTGGAGCTGGCCCGGAATATTTTCTCGCTGCAGGGCGGGCTGCGCTTTCAGGACATTCGCATCGAGCGCAGCTACCCTGAAGACCTACCGGAAGTGAAATGTTACCCGGCAGAGATGCAGCAGGTGTTTCTGAACCTGTTCCGCAATGCCAACCACGCCCTGCAGCTCGTGGACAAACCGGACCACGTGCCGCGCCTGAAAATTCGTGTGTATGCCATGGACATTATGCTGCGCATTGAGGTGGAGGATAACGGCGTGGGCATGGAAGAGGACATTCAGCAGCACATTTTTGAGCCATTCTTCACCGACAAGGCGTTCAGCAAAGGCGAGGGCTCGGGGCTTGGCCTGTCGGTGTCGCACTTTATTATCACCGAACACCACGATGGGCACATTGCCG
>JAUIEY010000083.1 GCA_030429685.1 Gammaproteobacteria bacterium | reverse complement strand
GCCGCTGGCAGGCAGACCGATGCTGCAGCATGTGTGGGACCGGGCCGTAGAGAGCGGCGCGGGTGATATCGTGGTTGCCACCGACAATGCAGAGGTGGCGGCTGTCGCGCGCGACTTTGGCGCCGAGGTGTGCATGACTTCGGCGGCTTGCCGTTCCGGCACCGAAAGGGTGGCCGAAGTCTGTCAACAGTTGCACTGGGATGACGCGTTGCCGGTCGTAAATGTGCAGGGCGATGCACCATTGATGCCGCCGCAGAGTATCGTCCGGGTTGCCGCTTTATTGCATGAGCATCCGGGGGCAGCCATGGCAACTTTGTGCACTCCATTGCAAAACGCCACGGAGTACGGTGACCCCAATGTCGTGAAAGTGGTGTTCGACACATCGGGCCGGGCGCTTTATTTCAGTCGTGCACCGATCCCGGCTGCGGGGCATGGCAACGATCAGCGGGCGGCGCTAAAGCAAGCCTATCGCCACCTCGGCCTGTATGCGTACCGGCCGGCGGCGTTGCGCCGTCTCAGCGCGGCCGCACCCTGTGAACTGGAACAGCTGGAGAGGCTGGAGCAATTGCGCGCACTGTGGCTGGGCATGGAGATACGCATTGCGGTTGACAGCGATGCGCTGGGTCCCGATGTTGATACTCGCGCGGATCTTGAGCAGGTTGAAGTCCTGCTGGGCAAATAATCGTTATGGCGGAAACTACCCGGGTGCTGTTTGTCTGCATGGGAAATATATGCCGTTCGCCGACGGCGGAAGGCGTCATGCAAAAACTGATCAATGCCGAGGGGTTAAACGAGCGCTTTTTGCTGGACTCAGCCGGTACGCATGCCTATCACGTAGGCGAAGCACCGGATCCGCGTGCCGTCGCTGCTGCCCGGGAACGCGCGGTGGAAATTGCCCATTTGCGCGCGCGCAAAGTCACGGTTGACGATTTTCATGAGTTTGATCTGCTGTTGGCCATGGATGCCGACAACCTCGAAGTGCTCAATGCCATGCGGCCGGCTGATAGCCGTGCCGAGGTTCAGCTGCTGCTACGCTACAGCAAGCTTGATCCGGACGGCGCGGTGCCTGATCCGTATTACGGCGGTGCCGCCGGATTCGAACGGGTACTTGATCTGCTCGAAGAAGCCAGCGCAGGGCTGCTGGCGGAGTTAACCCGCCGGCAGTCCTGAGTTACGCGCCTTACTGGTCGTCCGACGACCAGACCTTGTAGCTTGATTTGGTTTCACCGGCTGCAGATTCCCAGGGCAACAGGCGGTCCTTGTCGGCAGCCACCTTGCTGTCAGCGGATACCGTTGCGCTTTTGTCGGCAACCGCCCTGTTGTTGTCACCAACCGCTTTATTGTTGCCGCCGGCCGGCTGCTCTGCCTGCCTGGGCGCAGCACCGCTCTCGCCTGTTTTTCCGCCATTGCCGTTACTGTTGCCGCTGCCGGCATTCTGGCCGCCGTTGCCTTGCGCCGCGCCGGTCTGGTTCTGGCTCTGATTGTCGTTGGCAGCTGCGTTACCGCGGTTGCGGCCTGATGAGCGCCGCCGCCGTCTGCGTTTACGGTTGCTACTATTGCCACTACCGTCCTGAGCGTTGTCCTGCGAGCCTTTCTGACTGCTTTTTTGCGTCTGTTTGGCCTGCCGGTTTTGTTTGGCTTCCTGTTGCTCGCCACCGCGATTGTCGTTCCGTTCTCCTGCGTTACGACGTTCGCCCTGATTTCTGCGATTACGGTTGTCACGCCGGCCACCGCCGCGCCGCGAACTGCTTTTCTTGCCGCGCCGGTTTTCATCACGCTGTTTCGTGGCCGGCTTTGTTTCGGCTTCCGTTGCGCCGCTACTGAACACGTTTTTCACCCAAGCAATCAGGCCGCCGCCGGATTCTTTGGCAGTGTCTTGCTTGGGTGTCGGAGCAGGGGCAGGCGCATCGGGTTTTACACCTGCTACGGCCGGCTTTTCGGAACTGCTCTTGGTGGACAGCTTCAGGGCGTCTTCCAGCGCATCGCCTTCCGGGGTGACCAGATCGTAACTGGAGCCGCTGTTTTCCGGCAGCAGAGTCTGGTCGTCTCGTACCCTGCGGATGGTGTAGTTAGGCGTCTCCAGTGCCGAGTTGGCCACCAGCAACAACTCCACATCGGTGAGTTCTTCAATGCGATGTATCCACTCGCGCTTTTCATTGAGCAGGAAGGTGGCGACGTCGATGGGTAGTTCGGATATCACTTTGGCGGTGCGCTCTTTGCGCGCTTCCTCACCCAGCAGGCGCAGGATGGCGAGCGCCAGTGATTCCACGCTACGAACCACACCGGCACCGTTGCAACGCGGGCAAATCTGGTTGGCTGATTCGCCCAGTGAGCGCCGCAGCCGTTGCCGCGACATTTCCAGCAGGCCGAAGCGCGAAATGCGTCCGATCTGCACCCGCGCGCGGTCCGTGCGCACGGCTTCGCGCAACTTGTTTTCCACTTCGCGCTGATTGCGGTTCGGGCCCATGTCGATAAAGTCGATAACCAGCAGTCCGCCAAGGTCGCGGATACGGCACTGGCGGGCTATTTCTTCAGCGGCTTCCAGATTGGTCGCCAGCGCCGTAGCTTCAATATCGCCGCCCTTGGTGGCGCGGGCTGAGTTGATGTCGATCGATACCAGCGCCTCGGTGTGGTCAATCACGATACTGCCGCCGGACGGCAGGTTGACGTTGTGCGCAAAAGCCGACTCGATCTGGCTTTCGATCTGGAAGCGCGTAAATAGCGGCACATCGTCTTCGTAGAGCTTTAATTTGCGCAGGTTGTGCGGCATTACCTGCTCGACAAACTCGCGCGCTTCCGCGAAAGCGTCGGCATTGTCGATGGTAATTTCGCCGACATCGGCGTTGAAATGGTCGCGCAGGGCCCGCACGATCGGGCTGCTGTCCTGATAGATCAGAAACGGAGCAGGGCGCTGAACCGCGACCTGTACGATTGCCTCCCAGACCCCTTTGAGGTACTCCAGATCCCACTCGAGTTCTTCGATTGAGCGGCCGATGCCGGCGGTGCGAACAATGCAGCTCTGGCCCTGGGGTACATCCAGCTGTTTCTGCACTCGCCGGATTTCATCGCGCTCTTCGCCCGATATGCGCCGCGATACTCCGCCGCCCCGGGGATTATTGGGCATCAGGACGATAAAGCGGCCGGCCAGGCTGATAAAGGTGGTCAGCGCTGCGCCCTTGTTACCGCGTTCGTCTTTGTCGACCTGCACGACAATATCCTGACCTTCGCGCAGCACTTCCTTGATATTGATGCGCTGGCCCTGGGCGGGTTCCTTGACGAAGTACTCGCGGGAAATATCCTTGAGGGGCAGGAAGCCGTGGCGTTCGGCGCCGTAGTCGACAAAGGCTGCATCAAGACTGGGCTCGATACGGGTAATTTTGCCTTTGTAAATGTTTGCCTTTTTCTGGCGGCTTGAATCTACCTCAATATCGAGGTCATAAAGTTTCTGGCCATCGACGATGGCAACGCGCAACTCTTCTTCCTGAGTTGCATTGATGAGCATTCTTTTCATAAGCCCCTAATATCCTGTTGGGGCCACCTGGTGTGTCGCAACTCCCGGCTGACTTCATTGCTGACCACGCGCGCCACGCCGCCGCGCCAGGGATGCTCGCCATTAAGGCGGTCTCCTGTGCGGTCCGGCGGGAGATGTTCCCGGCAAGCAGCGGGGAATTGTGGAGCATTGTCTGCATTGAGCAGTCCCGTTAAGTCAAAAACGAGTCACAGAAACTGTTGGGTAGAGCTTTCTCAGCCAGGTGGCCGATTGGGTCCCGTTGTCGGGAAATAAACAGCCCGCGCGCTACAGCGCCCGGATAAAAAACCTATAATGTAACTTTAAGCTCACTGCAGCATTTAGACTGCTGAGCGCGGCTAATATATCAGTCGCAAGTCCCTGCATCAACGTATTGATTCCGGTAACTTTTCCTGCAATGGCTACGCCCGGCGCTAAAACGGCTGCACGACAGGTCACGGTGGACGGCGACAGCGCCGGCCGCCGGCTGGATAATTTTCTGGTCTCTGAGCTTAAGGGTATGCCGCGCAATCGTATCTACCGCATGATCCGCAAGGGTGAGGTGCGGATTAACAAGGGGCGCTGTAAACCGGATTCCCGCCTGGCCGAGGGCGATGTGGTGCGTATTCCGCCGGTTTTTGCCGAGCAGGCCGCTGAAGTCACTGGCGGGGACCGCCGTAAGGCAGCCTGGATCAATGCGCGGATTCTGCATGAAGATGACTGCCTGCTGGTACTCGACAAGCCAGCCGGCCTCGCCGTTCATGGTGGCAGCGGTATCAGTCTGGGTGCAATTGAACTGCTGCGTGCCGCGCGGCCGGATTGCCGCTACCTGGAACTGGTGCACCGCCTTGACCGCGACACCAGCGGTTGCCTGCTGGTGGCGAAAAAGCGCAGTGCACTGCGCATCCTGCACGAACAGTTGCGCGCCGGCACAACCGAAAAAACCTATCTGGCCTTGCTGCTGGGGGAGTGGCACGGCGATAGCCGCGTGGTGGACTTGCCGCTGGTGGTGGAACACCGGCGCAACGGCGAACGTCATGTGCGCACCGGCGCTGACGGCAAACCGGCTGCAACCCGGTTTCATCCGCAGGAACGTTTCGGCACCGCGGTGTTGTGTCGGGTCGACTTGCTAACCGGACGCACCCATCAGATCAGGGTGCATGCGGCGGCGATAGGCCATCCCGTCGCCGGCGACAGCCGTTACGGCGAGGCGGCAGCAGCCGGGCAGGATTTCGCGCGTTTGTGTCTGCACGCTCACCGCATTGTCGTGGACCACCCCGGCGACGGCCGCCGCAGCGAATTTACCGCGCCGCTCCCTGAAGCATTTGAAGCGGAACTGCGCCGGCTGCGGAGCGAGGCGGATTAGAGCAGTTTTACGCCGGTCTGCCGCAGGGCATTGCCCAGCCAGATCAGCGGCAGGCCGATAAGAGCGGTCGGATCCTGATTTTCGATGGCGTGAAACAACAGTACGCCATGCGCCTCCGCCCTGAAACTGCCGGCGCAATCCCAGGGTTCATCCAGCGTCAGGTAGGCATCAATTTCTGCGGCATCCAGATCGCGGAACTGCACGCGGGTGATATCAGTGTGTTCGGCTTTACCTGAGCCGTTGGGGTGGAGCAGGCACACGGCCGTGTAAAAAGTCACGGTAGCACCGGAGCAGGCCGCAAGCTGCTTTGCAGCATTGGTGCGGTCACCGGGTTTACCCAATACCCGGTCGCCCAGCGCCGCAACCTGGTCGGAGCCAATAATGACGGCGTCAGGCCGGGATGCCGCTACTGCGGTGGCTTTGGCGTGAGCCAGGCGCGCTGCCAGCGCTGCCGGCGGCTCGTCCGGCTGCCGGCGCTCGTCGGCATCGGCCGGTATGACAGCAAACTCGGCTCCCAGGCGCGCCAGCAATTCGCGGCGATAGGGTGAGCCGGAGGCAAGGATCAGGCGGGGTTGTGGTATGGCCATGTTACTGATTTTTGGTATGATGCCGCGGTTATGCTCGCTGATCGTATCGGGATTCCGCAACTGCGTGAGATGGCCGGCCGATCGGAGCGGGTTGTCGCTGATATTGAGCTTTCCGAGCTTCAGAGAATAGCCGATTTATTGAGCCGTGAGTCTGCAGATGGCAGTTACCGTTTGCGGATAGAGGCACAATTTGCCGATCACGGCCGCGGTTATCCCGAGCTGGAATGCCATGTCAGCGGGCGGCTGCCGCTCGATTGCCAGCGTTGCCTGGGCCTGCTCGACTGGAACATCGATCTGGATTTCCGGTTGGCCATTGTCCAGAGTGACGCTGAGCTGGACACGGTGACCGACAGGTTCGACGCCATTGTGGCGGATGAACACGGTTTCAGTCTGGCTGACGCGGTGAGCGATGAGGTGCTTGGCAGTTTGCCGCTGGCGCCGGTGCACGCGGACAGTAACCGCTGTGTAACGGACAGTGAATATATTCGCGCGAAGCTGGTGGCAACCCCGGCTGAACATGAGCCGGAACAGGTTAACAGGCCGTTTGCAGACCTCGATGTGCTGGTAAAGCAGGGTAAGCAAGCGGGCGACACGGACAGTAATTGAATTTTCGGAGTACACGACATGGCCGTACAAAAAAGTAAGCGCACGCCTTCCACACGTGGAATGCGCCGTAGCCACGACAAGCTGAAGGGCCCCGCGCTTTCCAGTGATCCGACAACCGGTGAATCGCATCTGCGTCACCATGTCGGAGCTGACGGTTACTACCGCGGTAAAAAAATTATCGATACGCCGGCTGACGATCTCGACTAGCGATTTCGTCCAGGACTCTCCACCTGCACATTAAATCAGGGGTCTGAGCCTTGTCTGTAACCATTGCCCTGGATGCCATGGGCGGCGACCATGGGCCTGCCGTGTGCGTGCCTGCGGCGCTCGCCATGCTCAAGTCGAACCCGGACCTGCGCGTTATTCTGGTGGGCGACCAGGCACGCATCGAAGACCTGCTGAATGGTAACAGTGACAGGTTAAGCGTGGTTCACGCCAGCGAAGTCGTGGCCATGGACGAAAAACCGGCCGATGCGCTGCGCAAGAAAAAAGATTCATCGTTGCGCGTTGCCATCAATCTCGTCAAAGATGAACAGGCAGATGCCTGCGTCAGCGCCGGCAATACCGGCGCATTGATGGCCACTGCAAAATTTGTGCTGAAAACTCTGCCGGGCATCGACAGACCAGCCATCATGGCAGCGTTGCCAACCGTGCATGGCCATTTGCACATGCTCGACCTCGGGGCAAACTCCAATTGCAGTTCGGAACATTTGTTCCAGTTTGCGGTTATGGGTTCAGTGGTCGCTTCAATCATCGAGAATATCGCCGAGCCACGTGTTGCCTTGTTGAATATCGGCGAGGAAGACATGAAGGGGAATGACAACATCCGTCAGGCCGCGGCGATGCTGTCACAGAGCAACCTGAATTACACCGGCTTTGTCGAAGGGAACCATATCAGTCAGCACAAAGCAGATGTCATTGTCTGTGATGGTTTTACCGGCAATGTGGCCCTGAAGGTCATGGAAGGAACTGCCAGTCTGGTCAGTCATTTCATCCGCAAGGGGTTCGGCAGCGGGCTTTACGGCCGGTTTTCCGGTCTGGTTTCCCTGCCGGTTCTCAAGAGCCTGCGCAAGTCACTGGATCCCCGGCAGTATAACGGTGCCAGCCTGGTGGGTCTGAACGGCATCGTCATCAAGAGTCACGGGGGCGCCGATCAGCTGGCCTTGCAACAGGCCATCCGGGTTGCAATGCTTGAGGTTGAAAAGAACGTACCCGAGACCATTCATCAGTTGCTGGCGGAGCAGGAAGCTTGATCTATTCACGTATTGCAGGGACGGGGCACTATGCGCCGGAAAAGGTGCTGACCAACGCCGATCTGGAAAAAATGGTCGACACCAGTGACGAATGGATTCGCACCCGCAGCGGGATCGAGCGGCGCCATATCGCGGCCGCCAATGAAACGACCACCGACCTCGCCGAACAGGCCGCCCGCCGGGCGATGGAGGCAGCCGATGTCGGTCCGGAAGACATCGACTACATTGTGGTTGGTACTACCACGCCGGATCTGGTGTTCCCCAACGTGGGGTGCCTGCTGCAAAATCGCCTGGAGATTCATGGTTGCCCGGCATTCAGCCTGGAAACGGCATGCAGCGGCTTTGTCTATGGCCTGAGTGTGGCCGACAAGTTTATTCGCGCGGGTGAAGCCAAATGCGCACTGGTAGTGGGTGCGGAAACCCTGTCGCGTATCGTTGACTGGGAAGACCGTACCACCTGCGTATTGTTCGGCGACGGTGCCGGCGCGGTGGTGCTCAAACCTGACAGCGAGCCGGGTATTCTCTCCACACACCTGCGTGCCGACGGCCGCTACTCGGATCTGCTGACAGCCAAATCAGGTGTTTCGGTGCAACCACCCGGTGAGGCGCTGCGTGACGGCTACAACGTGCGCATGGCCGGGGGCGAAATATTTAAAGTCGCTGTCAAGAGCATGGGTTCGATCGCCGAGGAAGCGCTGGCTGCCAACGGTATCGACACAGCGGAAATTGACTGGGTGGTGCCGCATCAGGCCAATATTCGCATCATCCAGGCGCTTAGCAAACGCGTCGGTGTGCCGATGGAGAAAGTGGTGCTGACCCTGCAGGAATATGGCAATACATCGGCCGCGTCGATCCCGATGGCGCTTGATGTCGCGGTACGGGACGGGCGCATTCAGCGC
>JAUIEY010000082.1 GCA_030429685.1 Gammaproteobacteria bacterium | reverse complement strand
CCACGATGACGGTCAGGGGAATGCCGCGATCCTTGATGCGCTGCAACTGCGATGCTGCCAGACCGTGATCGTGCACGGCTCCACCCGCGTTCTCCAGGCACAGCACAACCTCATCTTCCGGCCGCGCGACCGATACCACGGCGCTGACTTCCTGGCGCAATGATTCGACCCCGGTGGCACGAATGTCGCCCTTGAAATTCAGTACGTAGACACGTCGCTGCGGCTCGGCTGCGGCGGACTTTTCCGCTTCCTTCTGCTGCTTTTTCTGCGCCTTGTGCTCGTCCTTCCACTCGCCTTTGCTCAGGACGGCCTGCCGCAGGGTATTCGCCATATCGCGGTATTTGTCGTTGAGTTTTTCAATCTTGAGCCCGCCACCTTTTGGTTCGCCCCTGGAAGCTGAAGCAATGATAATTACCACTGCACCAATTGCCGCCACGACGGTGACAACTTTCAGCAGGAACAAACCGTAATCAGACAAAAATTCCATGCATACCTCGGTCAGGAACCCATACCCACATTATTCTTCTCCAGCACCCGGTCCGCCCGGTAGCTGGAACGCACCATTGGCCCGGCGACGACCTCCAGAAAGCCACGCTGCAATCCGGCCTCGCGCAGACGCGCAAATTCGTCCGGCGAAACAAAACGCTCTACCGGCAAATGGTTTGCCGTGGGCTGCAGGTATTGCCCCAGGGTAAGAATGTCGACATCACGGGCGCGCAGATCATCCATGGTCTGCAGCACCTCGGCATCGGTTTCGCCCAGGCCCAGCATCAGGCTGGTCTTGCTGAGTACTTCCGGCGCTATCTGTTTTGCCATGGTCAGCACATCCAGCGTGCGGCCGTAGCCGGCGCGCGGGTCGCGCACTCTGTGCGTCAGCCGTTCTACCGTCTCTACGTTCTGGGCAAACACGTCCAGGCCCGAACTGACAACTTCACGCACGGCGTGCTCCGCGCCAGCGAAATCGGGGGTCAGCGCTTCCACGCCGGTGGTCGGATTAAGCGCCTTGACCGCACGCACGCAGGCCGCGTAGTGTGCCGCGCCACCGTCAGCAAGATCGTCACGATCCACCGACGTCAGAACTACATAGCGCAAATTCATCAGCTGCACGGAACGAGCCGTATTTGCCGGCTCTTCAGCGTCCAGCCAGCCGCCGGGATTACCCGTATCAACCGCACAGAAACGACAGGCGCGCGTGCAAACGCTGCCCATCAGCATGATGGTGGCGGTGCCGTTGTTCCAGCACTCGCCGATATTGGGGCAGCGGGATTCTTCGCAAACCGTGCTCAGGCGATGCTCCCGCACGTTGCGGCGCACGTCGGCAAAGCCGCGCCCCGAGGGCAACCTGGCCTTGAGCCAGCGCGGTTTGCCGGGCGGCGGCGCAGCGGCAGCGCGGGACTTTTTTACACCGTCCTTGATTGCGGTCGCACCGGTTGCCGTCCGGTACTTGGTGCCGGATTCAATTCGCGCGGGCTGACCGGCGCTGACAACAGGAATGCCTTTGAAATCTGTCATGGTCACTCTGCGGCCGAACCGTCGGCCGGGCGGGCGATTTTCGCATGAATCACGGCGCTCTGCAGAAACGTTCCGGGCCTGGGTAGCGGGCAAAAAAAAGCCCGGTCAGAGACCGGGCAAGTACAGGGGGAAGACAAAAATTCGGTTGGCGTGTGGCAAAGCCCTCAGTGCAGCGGTGACCAGTTCAACAGCTGAATCTGATCGGACTCCAGGTCAAAGCTGCTGGCCAGCAGCGCTTCGATCTGCTTCGCTTCCAGTACTGCATCCGGTGCGCTTTTGACTTCCACAACACCGCTGTACTCGTCGACTTCAGCCTGATCAACGGTCTGCAGCAGAAAACGCGTGTAGTACTTCGTAGCCATGGGTACAGACTAGGGACAGCGGCAGGGTATTACTGTGAGCGAGCGCACATTTTCTGTCAGATAGGCAAAACTTATGGCAAAGCCCGGCGCCCTCGCAGGCCGGGACACGGCGCTGGAAATCCGCGCCGCTAAAGGCTAAAAAGTGAGTTATGGCAGAGCTTTGCAGGCACCTGATGGCAGCACCGCACAGTCTGCACAACGATTTCAGGGAACTTGATTAATGCGAAAACGGTTCAACTTAATGCTGCTGCTGGCGGTTTGCTGCGGCTTGCTGCCAATGGCAGGCATGGCGCAGGCACCCGCCACCGCGGAGCAGGCACGCAAGGCGGCCGTCGCCGCTGATGCCGGCGAATTTGCCGCCGAGTTGCTCGCCGATGGTGAAGAGGAACTCAGCAAAGCCCGGCGCGATGCGGAAAACCAGCGCGCTGCAAGAGCCGCGGAACGCTATACCGAAGCAACCCGGCTGTTCCGGGCTGCTGAACTAAAGGCGATTCAGGACCGGATCATGGCCGAAGCGCGCACAGAGCTTTCTACTGCCCGCAAGGCGCGCGCCAAAAAATATGCGCCCGATACACTGGCACGGGCTGAGCAACTGGCCGGCGAAGCCGTCAACCTGCTGAAGCGAGACCGCAACGCGGTAGTCGAGGCCTCTGCCTTGGCTGACAGTGCCGCGGCTACCGCCCGGCTGGCACAGCAGATTTGCGCTATCGCCAAGGAAACACCCAAAGCCGAAAAACTGCTGCTGGATCACGCGCGCGCGCTGTGGCAACTGCAATCCGCTGCCGGGCAGCCGCAGCAGGCAGACCAGAATATGGCCGCAGCAACCACTGCCCTGGCAGATGAAATCCTGCGCTTGCGGGAAGCAGAGCGACAGCTTGGCAGCGACCTCGAAGACAGCCGCAACTATGCGACCGCGCTGGAAGAAGAAATCCGCATACTTGATCAGCAACTCGGTGGTGCTACCGCGGAGCGCCGCGAACTTGTTATGCGCCTTGAAGAACAGGCCCGCAAGCGCGAACAGCTGGAGCAGGCCAAGCAAATATTCCTGCCGGAAGAAGCGCAGGTATTCCAGCAGTCGGGACTGATTGTTGCCCGCCTGACCGGCCTGAACTTCGGCAGCGGCTCGGCCGAGCTCGGCGCTGATGCGGATGTGCTGTTTACCAAGATTCGGCGGCTTATCGATATTTTCCCCGGCGCACTGATCGCCGTCGAAGGACATACAGACTCGCGCGGGGGTGACCGGCTCAATCAGCAACTGTCACAGAATCGTGCCCAGGCTGTGATGAACCGGATTATTCAGGATGCGGCGACCACACCGGAACGTATCTCGGCAACCGGCTTCGGGGAAACCCGGCCCATAGCCAACAATGAGACCGAAGCGGGCCGCGCGCAGAACCGGCGTATCGACCTGCTGATTACGCCTGCTAACTAACCATCCGCAGCTGCAAATTCGCTGACCGCCTGGGCCACTTTCTGGCTGGCGAGATAGCCATAGCATTTATGCACGTTCAGGCCGTCTGGTCCGCGGAAACGATTCAGCACTTCGAGATCATCGTGGATGTCCTGCACCAGATTAAGCTCCAGCATGCCACGAAAACAATCTGCCATACGCCGGTCCAGCGCCGTGACTTCGCCAACCGCCGCCAGATTGAGCCAGCGCATGATATTCACCGGGTAGCGCAGCCTGTCGCGCTGCCCGACGCCTTTAAGGCGCCGCCGGATGTAGCGCAGCGTCAGTGGACTGCCCATCGTCATGAACAGATCTACCTTACCGCGCTGCTGCGGCGCATCGGTATGGCTGATTTCCCAAAGTGCATCGTAGGCAATTACCGAACCGAAACTGTGGCCCATCAACAGAACGCGACGCCCACTTTGCCATGCATCATGCAGAGCCTGTTTGACCATATCCCGCGCCAGCTGCCCCTCACCCTGGATATTGCGGAAGTATCGGTTGATCTCCTGCATGCGGGTTTCCATGCGCTGGGTGGCAAAAAAACTGCTCAGAATCGGAAAACGATCACCAATGGCATACATGGCCGCGGTCAGGCGGCGGCCGAACCCATGCGCGTCAGCATAGTCATCAGCCGGATCTCCGGCATTCGCCAACAACGATTCTATGCCCGGCAGGTCAACACTGATATCACCATGCAGACCGTAGAAAGGATACGACCAGGCGACCAGCTGCAATTGTTTCGCCAGTCGCTCAGGCCGGTCGGTGCTGATCTCGGTCAGGCTGTGACGCAGACAATCCCGGAGTCGAGCCAGCTGCTCATCCGGCGGTGGTTTAACCCGAATGCCGGGAACAAAAATTAGCGCCGGCAGCTCGCTGCTCATGCTTGCAGCAATTCCGGCAGGCTTTGCAGATCAGACATTTCATAATCCGGGTTGCAATCCTGCAGTGACCACGTGGCACTGCGTCGGTTGACCCACAGCGTGGTGAGGCCGGCCGCTGCGGCCGCACGTATGTCGTTTTCGGGATGGTCGCCAACGTGCAGCGCTTCGTTCGCCCGCGCTTCCGTCTGTGCCAGAGCGCGCCGGAAAAAACTTTCTGCCGGCTTGGCCACACCCAGTTCACGCGCCGTTAGCACGCCGGCAAACAGATGGTCGATACCGATCGACTGCAATGACGCATTGCCGTTGGTCAACGCAAACAGCCGGTGTGTATTGCCAAGCGCTTCCAGCACCGGCAGCACATCATCAAACAGAGTCACCCGGTTGCGGGCCTGCTGAAAGACAGCAAATGCCTCGCCGGCCAGCTCCGCCGGATAACCCGAGCGCTCAAAAACCTCGCGTAACATTGTCATGCGCAGCCTGCTGAGATCATGATGCAATTCCGGATGACGGGCGCCAACCTCGTGGCGCAGGCGATGCAGACGCTCGGGCGAGTATTTCTCGACGACACGGGGATAGTGCTTTTCAAACCATGCATACAGATGCTGTTCGGCTTGCGGAATTACAAATTCCATATCCCACAACGTGTCATCCAGATCAAAAAATATGGCTTTAATATGCTCCATGCCTTAACTTAGCCTGACTATGAAGTACTTACATACCATGGTGCGCGTCACCGATATAGATGCATCGCTGGATTTCTACTGCAACAAACTCGGGTTACGGGAGCTGCGCCGCTACGACAGCGAAGGCGGCCGATTCACGTTGATTTTTCTTGCCGCTCCAGGCGATGAATCAGCCATGGTAGAACTGACTTACAACTGGGATCCGGAAGAATATGGCGAGGGCCGCAACTTCGGCCATCTGGCCTACGAAGTCGATGATATCTACGCGATCTGCCAGCACCTGTTGGACAATGGCGTCGTCATCAACCGGCCGCCGCGCGACGGTCACATGGCTTTCGTGCGCTCACCTGACAACATTTCGATTGAACTGCTACAGGCAGGCAAGGCACTCGAACCTCGCGAACCATGGGCGTCAATGCCCAACACAGGTCACTGGTAACGATTTAACCGGCAGCGCGATTGCGGGCGCGAAAACGTCCTGTTTCGATTACGGTGGTGCCGGACATTTTAATGACCACACGGTTGCGTCCTTCTTCCTTGGCCTGGTACAGCGCTTCATCCGCCATCTGAATCGCGCCGGCCTGACTGCGCCCGGCATCCGGTGATACCACCGCTACACCGATGCTGACCGTCAGGAATTTAGTGTGAGTAGCGCCTTCATGCACGGTACCCAGGTGCAACACGTCTTCCCGCAACATTTCCGGCAGGTTCGTCACGTAATCAGTAGCAGGACCATACAGAACCAGCGCAAATTCCTCGCCGCCGTAACGGGCAGCAATGTCCAGCGGGCGCTGCACGGCACTCGATATCACCGCAGCCACCTGTTTCAGTGCGTCATCACCGGCCTGGTGCCCGTACATATCGTTGTATGCCTTGAAATGATCTATATCGATCAGCATCACCGTGATAGGCGTGTTTTCCCGTCGTGACTGCCGCCAGATACGCTCCATATACTCGTCAAAAGCACGCCTGTTATACAGCCCTGTCAGGCCGTCACGCTCGGCAAGTTGATTCAGCAGGCGCGACTCCAGAAACGTACGGCGCGCCGCGTGCTCGATCTTGAAGCAGCTGTAACCGCCGAGCAGGTTCGCGTTGAGCAGCATGAACGCTTCAAAAAACAGCTGTTCCGGCGGCAGTGGCGCATACACGGCGCAGCCCAGATAAAATAGTGACACTACCAGACACAGTGCGGCTGCCGGCAGGAACAGCAGTCCCAGCATGGACCACAGGATAAATATCCAGCCGACCTGTCCGGCAAAATAGTAGCCCTGCCCGGCCAGGCTGGCCTGCACATCAATTACGGAACCTGCCACACCAACCAGCAAGCCGCTGACGATCAGCAGGGTCTGATACAAGAACCGGTTGTTCAGATAAGACACGAACAGTGCCGACAACATGACCGGCACCATGGCGGTAAGGCCGAGGTGACTCATTGAGACTGAACTTGAGTTGTCGCTGACTACGTGGACCAGCGTAACCGCGACAACCACGATGGCACACAGGGCAAGCACCAGGCGCGACTTCTGATAATTTTCCCGCGCATAAACGTCGCGAAACTCGCTTTCAAGAAAATCGCTGAAACGTAACCCGCCGAATCCCATACGAAGCTGATCTTCGTACATTGAGCCGGGGGCACGCTGACGGTGGCTGCCGATGTCCATGCGGGGCAAATTTCCGGTAACTGATTACCGGCAAAGTACTCAAGCCCGCGTGTGGCCAGAAGCGCAGGCATCACAGTTTCGTGATGCCGGCTATATTGGTCTATATATGTTCTTTTATTCCCATATATGGAATCAGGCGGCTTGCTGCTCGGCCGCCAGCAGCTTCTGCTTAAGCGCCGAACCCCACCGGTAGGCGCCGGCACGGCCATCGGCCGGAACCAGTCGATGACAGGGGATAAACAGGGCAATGACGTTGGCACCGGCGGCCGAACCCACCGCGCGCGCTGCGCCCGGGCGGCCTATTCTGGCCGCCAGCTGCCCGTAAGAAAGCCGTTCGCCCGGCCCTATCTCAGTCAGTGCCTGCCATACCTGCCGCTGAAACTCGGTACCGCGAACCTGCAATCGCAGCGGCGCATTGTTGCCCAATGCTGTCAGCGCGGCATCAAGCAATGTCTGCGCGCGAGCATCATCGCGCCGCAGGTCGCAGGCGCTAAAGTGCTCCGCCAGTTCCGCAACTGCCGTTGAATCAGGCGCGATGTCGAGCCAGCACAGATCGCCGGCATGCTCCGCGACGAGACAATCGCCCAGCTCGCAGCGGGCGCGCCCCCATGTCACTGTGGTGCTGCGCTGGTTCTGCATTGGGACTATGCTTGTCGGCATGATGGACTCCTCAGGAAAACTTGCTGCGCCATACCGTACCGCAAAATTCACGCTGCGTGGCATCGCACTGACCGCTGTCGCGCTGGCGGCAACCTCGGGGGCAGCCATCGAGCCCGCTGCGTTGGTCGAGGGTCTGGAACAGACGCGGCTAAGTATTACCACGCAGGCGGGCCGGACCATTGAGTTGCGGGCCTATATGGCCAAAACCGCCGCGCAACGGGCGCAGGGCCTGATGCACGTGCGCGCCATGGCGGCCGACGAAGGCATGGTGTTTGTATATCCGCGTCCGCGGGTGATCTCGATGTGGATGAAAAACACCTATATCCCACTGGACATGTTATTCGCCGATGCCAATGGCCGGATTGTGCATCTGCATGCGGGTGCGGCACCGCATGACACCCGCATCATCAGCTCCGGCAACAAGGCGTCTATGGTGGTGGAACTAAACGCAGGCAGCATTGCTGCCTACGGCATAGCGACCGGCGACAGCATCAGGATTATTTCTGCACCGGCGCAGCCCGCAAACCAGTAGGCCCGCCTAGCTGCCGGCTTCCGCCCCTTCAACAATGCAGCGGACCTTGTAGCGCAGATCCAGACGTTCAGGATTGTGCTCCAGAAATTCGAATGGCCTGCGTTCCAGAATTTCATAACCTGACGGGCAGAATTTGCGCTGCACCAGCCAGGTCTGCAGCCAGATCTGGCGTTTCTGCTCGGCCGCCTCGCTGTCCAGCGGCATGGCCGGTGTAAGCCTGACGTCAAACCACAAAAAATCACCGCCGGACAAAGGCTTGCTGATACGGCTGTTACTGTGGCGTTCGTAATCACGATTGTCATGCAGGGTGTCGCAGCCGGTCACCGCCAACAATGCTGCCAGCAGGCCGGCCAGAGATAGTGTTGTGCTTGTATGCATCTGCAGGGCGCCTTTACGCGAAAGACTAAAGAGGCAATCATAACGGTTCACATCGCTGGTGGGCACAATATGCTGCAGGCAACACTCAAGAATTTTTTCCGCCTCGAAGCTGCGGGCGCAATTTTGCTGCTTACCACGGCAGT
>JAUIEY010000081.1 GCA_030429685.1 Gammaproteobacteria bacterium | reverse complement strand
AAAATGCGACCAGCGTTGCTGCAGAGTTCCTGCCGACCACCAAGAACAAACCGACGCTGGAGTTTTTCAGTGAACGCAGCGGCTTTGCGGCCGACGGCAACAACATGTTCAGCTGGGATACGGCTGCCGACTATCCTTCACCTGCGTTTATTAATGTCGATCTTGCCGCGCCGGCAACAGAAACACCGTGAGTGCAGCGCCGGAAAAACCGCAGCTGCGCATGGTGGAGGTAACCCGGGCAGACTACGAATCCGGACAGGCATTTGAGGGTTGGCAGGGCGATCCCGGTTTCGGCCGTATCGGCGGTAGTTTCGGCGAATTGCTGACTTCGGTTCCCGGTCATCCCAGACGGGATGACGACTTGCTGCTGCTGGCGGCGCTGCTGGAAGATCGTCCCATAGGCTGCATGCATACCTTTAACGGCAAAGTGCATGTCGGCGATCAGACCATCAACATGCTGTGGTGCTCCGGACTGGTGGTTAAGCCGGAACACCGCAGCACCGGTGCTGGCCTGATGATCCTGTTGCGCATGCGCGCCCGCCCGGTTGCCTCTGGCGGGGTGCGGGTGTCGCAGATGGCTTTGCCTATCTACAAGCAACTGGGCTGGCAGCACCTCACTGCCGCCCGCTTTCTGCTGGTAAAGCGCTCCGCGCCGATTTTGCAGCGCTGGATCAGCAATCCGTTGTTGCGGCAGCCTGCCGCTGCGCTGGTCAATCTGGGAATGGGCCTGCACCGACTGCTGCTCGGCATGGTATTGCGCATCAAGTTGTCCGGCTGGAGCAGCGCACCGGTGGAACAGTTGCCGCAGGAACTGGATGCGCAGATCCGCGGACTGCGCCGGCCCGCCAAATGTCATCGCTCGACGGAATGGCTCAACTGGGCTGCCAGCACCGGGCCGATGGATAACCAGCGCAGGCTTTGGCTGGTTAAATCTCGCACCGGCAAGCCGGTCGGATATTTCATGACGGGCCAGATGCACTACGCCGAAGCGGATCAGGGTCGTATTAAAGACATTACGCTGGCTTCGGTACTGGACTGGATGAGTTTCGACAACGACGTGGATGACACCATCATCTTATTGTCAGCCCTGCAACAGTTGTTGCGCGCCGACGTTGACGCGGTGGAACTGTGCGTACCGGAAACCGGCTCCGGACGAGCACTGCGGCGGCTGGGCCTGCTATGCCGGGGCGAACTGAATATGGTTATTCGTTTCGCCCCCGGCACCCCCGATGTTGAAGCACTGCAAATGGACGGCGACAATTTCTGGTTTAGGCCGGCTGATGCAGACGGCTTTGTTAACTAGGCGCGCAGCAGAGACCAACGCTAGTCGGCAATGCCTGCCTTTTGCAGATAGCCGGCGCTTTGTATTCGCTTGGCAATAAGTTCGGCGGCCAGCGCCTGGCCGGCATTATTCCAGTGATCATCGCCCCCGAGCAGGTACAGCGCTGCCGGATCGTCCGCAGCCTGAAACGGCTGCAGTAAATTTATGGTGTCAATGCCATGCCGCTCGGCAATGGCCTGAATGCCGCCCGCCATCCGCGTCGGCTGATAATCGGGAAATTTCGCCTGGTCGACCGCGCCACTGGCATGCGCGCCGCCCATTACGTCCATGGGATGCGGCACAGCCACCAGCAGCAACGGCACATCGTGCGCCCGGGCCTGCTGCTGAATGGCAGCAACAACCGCATCCATTAATTTCAGCTTGTAGCGCGCCGACGGACTGTCCGGTTGCAGGGCAATGTCAGCGGAATACGGGTCGGTACGCAAATCCCGGACAATATTGTCGCCGTCAACAATGTATTCGCGATATTCACGAATATGCTGCTCCATGCGATTCACAGTCTGCTGCGCCGGATCGGTGGGCGGCGGCAGTCCGCCTTTAAGGCGGAGCTGCAACTGCGCTTTTACCTCCTGGCCCATTTTGCGCAGCACCGGGGCGGACTTCTCCAGCGCGGCGTTGAGTTCTATCTCATCGCTGAACACGAACGGGTTTTCCAGCAGCTCACCGGCGTCCCCCAGCCGGTAAAGTTTGTTGCGCAACAAATCACCGTAGTCATTGCCGGTAAAAACTGCCACGATCAGCAAGTCGGGCTGCAACCAGTCAAGTTCGTCCTGCAGGCGCCGCAGTACCTGATCCGGACCATAGCCCGCCACGCCTGCATTAATGACTTCAACCGGCTGTCCGAGCTGCGCGGTCAACCGGTCGGCAAGCTGCTTACTCAGGGTATGCTCCAGCGCTGTGTATTCAGCCTGTATAAACGAATCACCATAGACCGCTACGCGTGGCATGGCAGTGCGTTGCGCGGCAAATTCCGCGCCACGAAAACCGAGGCTGTTGACCTGGTAGAGCTGCGCGCCGCCGTTTATCGCCAGGTGACGATATTCGCGGCGTGCGCCGGGCACCAGTTCGTACAGGTAACGGTCATGCAACTGGAACGGTGAGGTGTAACGCGGGCCGACCGTAGCCCGCAGCGCGAATTCGGCAACGAGCAAGGTTGCCGCCACCGACACCTGGCAGAGCAGCCAGCCAGCCATGACCATGCCGCCCAGCAACCCGGCCACTACATTGATGATGCCGACGCCCAGCAACAGCAGTTCGGTGAAGCCGAAACCGGGGCCGCCGGCAATGCGCACGTCGTCGCTGAAAGCCAGACTGATCAGCGCCGCACCAAGCAAAACCGTCAGCAGGCGGACAACCAAAACTGCACGGCCGGAACGAATAGCAGATTGCGCGGGTTCAGCGTTCACGATTCAACTCATATTAGACCGGCCAGCCGCGCAGGTACCAGACCAGCAGCACAACCGCAGTAATGGCAGCAAGAAACAACAGATCGGGCAGAAAATCACGAATACCGTACTTGTGGGTAACAATGCGCAGTATCGGGTAGAAAAGCATTTGTGCAACGGCGATAGCGATCACCAGTCCCACCACACCGGCCAGATAGCCGCCCACTGTCATGATGCCGAGCAACACAGTGAAGCGGAAGAACTGCAGCCACATGTGACGGTAGGAATCGCCGAAGGACATGGGAATATTCAGAATGGCTGCTCCCGCGGCAAAAAAGGCCGACCCGAATGCCATTATTTCCAGCATCCAGCCGGCCCCGTGATAACGGGGATCATAGAGCAGCGTAATCAGATCGCGTCCGAACAAAGAAAACACCAGTACGATCGGTGCGCACATGGCAAACAGTACCAGTTTCACCTTGCGCAACTGGGCATTAAAACGTTCGCCGGAACCCGCCTGAATTTCGGCATAGACCGGAAACAACAGCGACCAGCTCAGTCTTTCCACCAGAGTCTCGACCAGCTTGGCGAAGGTAATGGCAATACTGAACACACCAAGCTCTTCAGCCGTCACCCACTTGCTGATAATCAGGCTGTCGCCCTGACGAGCCAGAAAAGTCAGTCCGGAGGCAATAAATACCCAGCGGCCGAAGCGGAATATTTCCCACGCATCGTTGCGGTTCCACACCAGCCCCATGCGGGGGCCGGGGAAAATATAATAGGAACTGATCGCGCCAATAGTTGCCGCCACAATGCCATGAGCGGCCAGTACCCAGATACTTGGCCAGACCCACAGCCAGCTCAGCAGAATGACTATGGCAATAGTCTGTGTGGCACTGTTCCAGATCACCACGCGACCAAAACGCACGCCCTTCTCCGCAAGTATTGGCTGCGGCGATGTCAGGCTCTGAATAACGGGCGACAGGCTGACGATTGCAATCAGGCCGAACAACTGTTCCTGCGCGTAGAAAATACTGATCGGGTAAGCCAGGGCCAGAGCGATAAGGCCGATAGCGGCACCACGCAAAATACCCATGCTCCATGCCGTACGCAGATATTCATCGTCAATATCGTCTTTCTTGACGATAATCGCGCTGCGGATGCCGAGATCGGACATCATGCTCAACCCGGTAAATACCAGATTAACAATCAGCATCAGACCGAATGCCTCGGGAAACAGCAGCCGCGTCATTATCAGGTTCGCAACCAGGCGCACCAGGTTCTGATACAGGTCGCCCAGCATAAGTATGCCGCCGCCCTGAATAGCCCGTTCGCGCAACGATCCGCTGCCGGTACCTACCAGTTGCTGCACACGGCCACGCAGCCGGCCAAAACGTGTTGCCGACTGGTTCATGTTTGCAGCGCCCTGCCAGGTGCTGCGTCTGCTCTGGTATCACCAAGCCGTGCGTCAATTTTTTCCGCTGCCCGCAATGCCAGCGCAGCAATGGTCAGACTCGGGTTGGTGCCCCCGCTGGACGGAAAGCAGGACGCGTCTGCCACATAAAGGTTTGTCATACCGTGCACACGGTTATCGGCGTTAACCACGCTGACCTGCGGGTCATCACCAAATCGGCAGGTACCGCAAACATGCGGATAATCAATTTTGTTTGCGTGCGACAGGATCATCAGCCGGCGGTTGCCCAGCACCTTGCGCAATTGGTCACGAAATAAATTGACACGCCGCTTCATTTCATCCGGATAACGGTATTCAATCATCAGCTCCTGTGCGTTATCGGGATGCGGATAGACGCGATTTTCGTGGTAAGGCAGATCCTCAAGAATGCTGACCCACACCGAGGCATCGCGAAAGTTGAACAGGTAGTAGTAAACCATGGCGCCCAGCCTGACGAAGGGGCTGGTGAGCTTGCGCCACCAAACCGGGCGCGGACTGAGCAGCCAGCGCCACCAGGCTGTGCTAAGTTCAGCGTTTTCACGCAGGTATTGCATGATTTGTCCTATTTCCAGTCGCACACCCAGCGTCTGGAAGGTACCCAGCTTGTCGCCGCCCACGGCGTAGAAATCGTTTATCGCCAGAGTTTTTTGCGCACCGGCGCCATCCAGCGCCTCCCCCGGACTGACGGCAATAAAATCACCGCCGTGAAACATCAGGTTGCGGCCGACCAGATCGTTCTGGTTACCTATGCCCTGCGGCCACTCAGCTGAGCGCGACCGCAACAACAAGGCCGGTGTGCCGAAAGCGCCGCCGGCCAGCACCACGGCTGCCCCGCTGAAGCGCCACTCCCGCTCACCCTGGCGGCAGATCACTGCATCTATAGCGTCTGCGGAAGCCTCCAGCCTGAGCACCTCGCAATCAGGCAGCAGTCGCGCATCATGTTGCAGCAGCGCCGGGATCAGACAGGTCCAGGCGGCGTCACGCTTGCAGTTTTTTTCACACGGTCCGTCCGGGCAGCCGTCACAGCCGTCAATAAACTCGCAACCGACGTGGACACGATAAGGATGCAGCCCCTGCCGGCTGAATATTTCCTGCAGGCGCTGATCCCGCGGACTCAGGCCCGGCGGCTTGAGCAGCACGGAAGCACCGCCTTGATAGAGCGGGTCCTGCGAGCCGCGTACACGAAACAGTTGCTCGGCGCGCTGATAATAAGGATCGATTTCGCTGTAGCTGACCGGCCAGTGCTCCGGCAGCGTGGAGCCGTCCGCCTGCGCAAAATTGGCGCGCGGCGAAAAATCGGCGGGTGCAAAGCGCTCCAGCGCGGCAGCATAGAACGTGCTGGAGCCGCCCGATGCACAGCCTACCGGACCAGGAAAACTTAGCCGGCCAAGATTGGTGCGCGCATTAAACCGATGCGGCCAGCGGCCGCCGGCGAGGCGCTCGTCACCGGCACGATCCAGTGGCCCGGTGCCGTCGGCAGGTTGCACCACGGTCGCTTCCAGTCCTGCCGGCGCCGCGCCGAAAGCCGCATGCAGAAACGGGCCTTTTTCAATAAACAATACGCGCCGGCCGCGCCGCGCCAGTTCATAGCCGGCCGTCGCGCCACCCATGCCCGCGCCAACCACGATGACATCCCATCGGATGTTTGCACATTCAGCCGGTGTCAGAGTCATGGAGCACCTGGCCTCAACTGCGCATTCCGACCAGCGCGCGCAACCTGTCAAGGATGCGCTGCTTCAGGCCCTTCGGCGGCAACCACTCCCGATCATTCTCGAAAATACAGTTTGGCGTGCGCGCCTGCTCCATGGCGGCAAGCTGCACGCCCCAGGCCGCGGCAACAGCCGGTTCCAGACCGGTATAGCCACTCATGCGGGTATTCAGATGACCGGGAATCCATTCATGCACTTCGATTTCAGCATCAAGTTCGCGCAGGTCAGCAGCTATGGCCTTGGTAAGCGCGCGCAGCGCGCCCTTGCTGGCAGAGTAAACGGCGCTGTCGGCAATTGGAGCTATGTCAGCGAAACTGCCGACATTAAAGATGCGCCCGCGACCGGTCGCCAGCATCGCGGGCAATACCGCCTTGCAGACGTTGGCTACGCCATTGACATTAACGTCGATGCCGCGGGCGAAATCGGCCGGGGTCTCCTGTATAAAATTTATACGCGGGTAAACGGCAGCGTTGTTAAACACAATATCAATATGTCCGTGACGGGCGACACTCGCATCCACAACCGCACGGATGGCAGCAAAATCCGTGACATCGGCAACATGTCCGAAAAATTTATCAGCACGCGGTGACGTTGTTTCGTCCAGCGACGCCTGGCGGCGGGCGATGCCAATGACGATGCAACCTTGCTCGAGAAACGCTCTGACCAGCGCCTGCCCGAGTCCGCTGCCAACGCCGGTAATCATGACGACCTTGTTCGCTAACATGGGAATAGTGGGTACGCAGTGCTCAGAAGGAATAACCAAAACGAATGATAGCAAGACGTTATAAACTGCACACGGACATAGGTTCAGAAATGCACATTAACGACATAACATGACAGGACAGACAGATTTCGGCGTCGTCATTATCGGCCGCAATGAAGGTGAGCGGCTGATCGCTTGCCTGGACAGCATCAGGGAAGCCGGCGCGCCCATGGTCTATGTCGATTCCGGCTCCACTGATGACAGTGTCGAAGCTGCCGGAGAACGCGGCGCAACGGTCGAGCTGCTCTCCATGGAACAGCCTTTTACGGCCGGACGGGCGCGTAATGCCGGATTTCGGCGCCTGTTGCAGATGCATCCCGATATCCGTTACGTGCAGTTCGTCGATGGCGATTGCCGAATCAGCGACGGCTGGCTGCAATTCGCGCGCGCCTGGCTGCAACAACACCCGGAGGACGCCATAGTCTGCGGACGGCGCCGGGAAATTGACCCGCACCGCTCGGTATACAACCGCCTGTGCGATTACGAATGGGACACCCCCGTGGGTCAGGCGGACGCCTGCGGCGGTGATTTTATGGCTGTCGCCGCTGCCTTTGCGGAAGTCAATGGCTTTAACGACACCCTGATTGCAGGCGAAGAACCCGAATTGTGTTTCCGGTTGCGACAGCAGGGGCGGACTATCTACCGCGCCGACCGGGAGATGACCCTGCATGATGCGGCAATGACCCGCTTCGGTCAGTGGTGGCAGCGCGCCAAACGCGCAGGCTATGCCTATGCGGCCCGCGGTGCGCTGCACCGTCATGTTCCCGGTGGCCTGTGTCGTCGCGAGAATATGCGCATTGTTTTCTGGGCAGCGCTGGTGCCCCTGGCTGCAATACTGGGGGCGGTAATCTTTGATGTACGCTGGCTGCTATTGCTACTGGTCTACCCGCTGCAGTTTTTCCGGCTGTGGCTGCGACTCAGGCAAGCCGACTCCAGCCTGCCTGCGGGCCGGTTTGCGATGTTGCTGCTGCTGACGAAATGGCCGGAATTCGGTGGTCAGCTTATGTTTCTGAGCCGCTGGCTGCGCGGCGCCGAGCAGACCCTGATTGAGTACAAATAACCAAGGTACAGAAAAACGACTAGGGCAACTGGTCCGGCAGCAGGTCTTCGCGCACCAGCAAACAGTCTGTCTCGACCATCAGCGGAAAATGATCCGGATTGATTGCCATGAACATTGCCGGCACAAAGCCGCATTGGCGGTAGGCCTGTAATGCAGCATCGAATTTTACCGCCTCTTTGTAAAGGCGCGTTAAAGCCAGTTCGCTTTGCAAGGCGACGAACTCATGCAGTGTCGCAGGCGAAGCAGTGGCAATTTCCACATCGAAACCCTGCGTATCGAGTTTCAGAAACGGCCGTCTGAAACCATACTGCTTTTTCAGTCGCGTCCATGCGGTAGCCAGGGTTTCTGCAGGCACCACGATAGACTCATGCACCGCATTCAGTTTGCGAAACAGCCCGCTTTCTTCATGACTCGGCGTTGCGACCGAACTGAACTCGCTGACCTCCATAACATTGAAAGCGGTACTGCCGTCCGCCGTGGTCAGCGCCAGCTCCTCAATATGCCAGTCATCGTCCTGGCGCGCCCGTTCACGCAGTTGCGCTGCCAGTTCCGGAATCGGTTCAAAAGAAAAAATCGGCCCCTTAAAAGCGACCTGCTCGCGCAGCATGTCGGCGAACTGACCGCGATTGGCTCCTACATCAAAGACAGCATCAACACCAAGATGCTCA
>JAUIEY010000288.1 GCA_030429685.1 Gammaproteobacteria bacterium | reverse complement strand
CCCAAAAAAGAAAACTTAACAAATGGTAAGGTGAGTAGCTAAACCATTTGTCAAAAAACTGATTTTTTGCTGACCGCAATCAAACGCTGGGACAAATCATACGAGGCTATAGCCAGCGGCTGTATGGTTTCATTCGTGGCCGTACCCGAAGCGATGCCGATGCGGAAGATATCTTGCAGGACGTTTGGTTCCAACTCAGCAGGTTGGTCGACCTGGAGGCCATAGAGAACATCAATGCGTGGCTGTTTCGCGTTGCCCGCAGATAAGCCGCGTACTGGTTACGCATGGCCCGCTGCACCGCCGGTGTCGCATCTGCCGCCGCCAGCCGGTAATCAGCGGCTGCGTCGGTGTAATTGCCGTTCAGATCTTCATGGGCGCAGGCTGCATGCCACATCAGTTTGGGTTCATTGAGCCAACCCACCTCGCGATGCATGGAAAGAATTTTGCCCAGTACGGTGGTGCCCGAACGACCGGTGCCGAGGATGAACAGGGGCCGGTCAACCACTGCGGACTGCTCGCGCTGCGCTACTTTTTTCGCCCGGCGCAATAACCAGGGATTGATCCAGCGCCCGCGCGTCAGCAGCGGGCGGCCCTCAAAAAAAGCATAACTCACAGCGCGTGACACGGCCCGTGCCGGTCGCGTGGTGATGTAGGCGGTGTCGAGCTGCGCTACCAAGCCGTCACTCCCGGCAGTTTTTCGTATACCGCCCGAATTTGCGCATAATGCCGCTGCGGCGAAAAATCGCGCGCCATCTTTGCGCGACCGGCCTGACCCATGCGTCTGGCCTGCTCGGGATTACCGGCAAGTTTGCGCAGCGCCTCAGCCAAAGCTTCGGTCGCTCCCGGTTCGACTATATAACCGTCATCGCCGTCGCTGATGAGTTCCGGGATGCCGCCGATACGCGTACCAACAACCGGGCAGGCGTGCGCCAGCGACTCGAGTACCGACATCGGACAGTTTTCAAACCCTTCCGACGGCAGCACCGTGCAGGCAGCGGCACTGACCAGCTCAGCCAACGCGGCACCACTGACAAAGCCGGGGAATTCCACGTTGCGGATATTGTGTTCAGCAGCGTAGCGCCCCAGCGCCTCACGCTCCGGCCCGCTGCCGGCAACAATGCAGGTCAGGTCCGGGTTCATGCGCATTGCATCGAGCAGGGTGAACAGGCCCTTGGTCGCATCCAGGCGGCCGAAATAGAGCACGTAGCGACCGGTCTCACTGGCAGGCTGCAGCCGCTCGCAGTCAACAAAATTATGCACCGTGGTGATATTTCCGGCCGCAACGCCGATGTCGCGCATTTTGCCGGCCATGAAATGACTGACGCAGATGAAATGGTCAATTTTGTCCACCGCGCCCAGCATTCTGGCTACGTAACTTTCCACACAGCTCACGGCACTGCGGGCAACAGAACCGCGGTTGCAGCGATACGCCAGCGCTTTCCAGTAGTGTTTGCCCTGACAGGCTTCGCATACCTTGCCGTGGCGCACGCAGCTGTATACCGGGCACAGCTGTTTGTAGTCATGCAGTGTCTGCACAATAGGGATGCCGCGGTCGCTGAGGGGTTTCAATATCGCGCCGGTCAGTTTGCCGTGGTAGATGTG
>JAUIEY010000080.1 GCA_030429685.1 Gammaproteobacteria bacterium | reverse complement strand
CCCCGGTGCCCAGCAACGAATCCAGTTCGTCAATTTGTGTTTCATCCAGACCATTGATGGCCTGTTCCAGAAACAATTCGTCGAGTCGGGCAGTTGTATTGGTAGAGCGGCGAGTCATGATGCCTGCTCCTGGCGATCCGCGTCGTCGAGTTCGAGTTGCTCGCGTATGTGTATCAGGCCGCGTCGGACCCGCGTTTTTACCGTTCCCAGTGGAATCGCCAGCCGGTCAGCGATTTCGGAATGGCTGTAGCCTTCATAGATCGAAAGCGACAGTATCTCTCTGTGCTGTTCCGGCATGTCATTCAGGACTCGCACCACGTTCTGCACTTCAACATTTTCGGTAATGCGGTTGACCGGATCCGGATTCTGGGTCGCTATGCTCTCGTCGTAGGTTTCGGAATCGGGTGTGCGACTGTTCTTGCGTAGCCGATCAATCAGACGGCGCCGCGCAATGGTGGCAACAAAAGTGACCTCGCTGGCCAGTTCAGGCTTATAGCGCTCGGCGCTGGACCAGACCGCAATAAAAATATCCTGAACCGCATCTTCGGCTTCCGGAGAATTGCCCAGAAAGCGGCGTGCCAGCGACCAGACCAGATCGCCGTACTGATCCAGAACTTTGCCGACGGCCGACTGATCGCCCTGTGCGACTTGTTCAAGCAAACTGGCGGCCAAACGAACGATCCTCGAAACAGCTGAAGGAACTAATACTAAGTCATTAGCTGCGCTCAGGCAGGCTTATATTGTAACTATTCTGCACAAACAGGCACGGCTTTGCGCAACCAGGTTCCGCCGTCGCGGCGCGCCGGCGATGGCACGGCATAGGTATTGCGCGGGTCGTCAGCAATTGCCTTGCTGTCTATACGCCAGCCTCTGGCGCGCCATTCCGCCAGGTTTTTGCGGTAGGCCAGCATAACCTCGTCTTCGGGCAGCAGCAGTTCGCCGCTTGAGCCCACCGGCGACTGTACCGGCTGCATGTCCTCGATGACCGGCCGGTCTTCTTTTTCAAATGACAGGGTCATGTCACTGATGTACTTGTCCTGCTTTTCGCCGGTATTGAAATCGCGGCCGATAAACAAATAACGCATTACCGAGTTTTCATCGATGGGCCGGACGAAAGAATAAAAATTGAAATGTCCGCGGGTGCCGCCTCCCATGTCCACATCCAGGTGAGTCCACTGGTGGTTGGCGCCGTGATGACCATGCGAAATAACAACCCGCGGGGTCTCTGTCAGAAACTCATTGCCCCATGCATGCGCAATAAGTTTGGCATCGTCCAGCTCAGCCGGGTCGAACGATCCTTGCATACCGGCAGAAGGGTGGACAAACTCGGTATGGGTGGCATCCAACCCGTTTTCGATTACTCGTTCCACATTCGCTTCCCACGGGTAAACCAGACGTGGGATGCTCCAGCCTTCCAGCCCCCACTCTTTGATTTCCAGAATGGGCGGGCGCTCTGCTTCCGGCAGGTCGCCGAGAAACGCAAATACCACACCGTAGCGCTCTTCGACCGGATAGGAATCCACCCGCGCACGAGCCGGAATTTTGCCGTCGGCCGGCAGCGTGGGGATGCGAGTGCACTTGCCGGCGCCATCAAATTGCCAGCCGTGGTAGGGACACTGCAGGCAGTCGTCTATCTGTTTACCGGCCGCCAGGGAACCGCCGCGGTGCAGGCAAACGTTGGCAAGACAATTGACCTGCCCGGATGTACTGCGGAACAAAGCAAAATACTGACCCAGCGCCTTTACTTTGACCGGTGCATCGCTCACTTCTTCGCTGAGCGCCATCGGATACCAGAAGTTCAGATACATCAGTCGTCTCCGTTCAGGTTGTTGTCGAGCACATCCCGCAGTTCAATCAGCGTATCCCTTGCTTGCTGCAGCTTGTCGAGTTTTAGCTGGTCTTCAATATCTGCGGCCCAGCTATCCCGCAGTTTTTGCAGCTGCGCCAGCGCCTTGCTGCCCGGCGCAGTCAGGGCGACAAGTTTGGCGCGCTGATGCTGCGGATTCGGCAGGTATTCAATCAGTCCCTGTGCAGCCAGATTGTCAGCGGTGCGCTGCACGCTCTGGCGCTGCAGACCCATGCGCCGCGCCGTAGCGGCCACCGATTCGGCGCGCGGTGCGCTGGCTATGGCACCCAGCAGTTGCCAGCGGGCGTTGCTGAGACCGGTCTGTCGTGCCAGCTTGTCGCCCAGCGTATTGAGGCGCGCCGTAAGGCGGAAAACTTCCAGAGAAAGCTCGCTTAAAGCCTGTTTGCGTGATATTCCTGGCATCACCGTTCCTGCTTAGTTGACAGCATCCTGTCATATATGACAGGATGCTGTCAATAACGGACAAACACAGGGCAGCGCCCGAAGCGAGATACTCATGCAAAACATGCTTAACGACAACGACATCATTAATCGTCGCAAACTGCTGCGCAGTCTCGGCGCCGTGGCCGGTGGTGCCGGCATACTGGCTGCCTGCGGTAGTCCGAGTTCGGCAACTTCGGATAGTGCTCCGGCAGCTGGTGGTGGCGCAGCCGAACTCAACTTCAGAGACCCTGCCGAGAGCCTGCGGCACTTCACCCGCATTTTCGGCGACACCAACACAGACAACTTCACCACCGGCTGGTTCGAAGGTACTGTCTATTCGGTGGTTGGCGATTCCAGCAAAATTATTCCGCTGCTGGGTCTGGAAGGTATCGGCACCATGCGCGTACAGCCCGTGGACGGTGGCGGGTATCGGGTATTTAATCGTGAACTGGCCTTTTACAAGGATCTGCGCAGCGGCCAGTTTGTCGACGAATGGAAGAATCCGCTGAACGGCAAGCTGGTGGAAACTTTCCCCATGCATAACATGACCGTCAATGCCGAAACCGCGCCCATTCTGAAAATGGATATCGAGGGCACCGAAATTTCCGTGCCGTTTCCGGCCACGTGGCAACAGGTTGGCGACAATGTGTTTTCCAATTTCGAAATTCACGCATCCGTGCCGTCAGAATTGCAGCCGGACGAGTGGCCGATGGAGTCTTCAGGGCCGATGACACGTATCAGTGAGATGTTTCAGCGTGCCTGTCGCCTGTCGGACCTGGCCAACCCTGATCTTACTTCGGTTCCCTATACCGGTACGTGGACCCGGCTGAGTTCATGGTACCCGTGGATGCTGATGGGTCAGGCCGAAGGGCATATGTATTTCCGCGCCAACATGGCGAAGCTAAGTTCGCCGGATGAAATTCCGGCCGCTTTCCGGGAAAAGGCCATGCAAAAACATGCGGCCTACCTGGAACCGCCCAGCCTGGATTCATGGGGTCAGCCCAACGATTCCACCTTTAACACCTACATGCGGGAGCGTTCACCGCAGCCGGTGGAATAGGAGTCCCGCTATGGCCCGAAATAAAGAAGAAGTTCGCATTCGTCCGTTCTGGTATTCAGATATCTGGGTATTTCCCAAGCTGATTACCATTATCACTTCGCTCGACGAGCAGGGCAGGGTGAATGCAGCGCCGTACTCGCACATCATGCAATACGACGTGATGGCCAAGAACCCGCGCATGATTGTGGGCTTCCGTCAGGAATCGCACTCCTTTGAGAACATCTGCAAGACCGGTGAGTTTGTTGTCAATTGTCCGTCGGCAGACTATCTGGATGACATGATGGAAACGGCGCGGTTCTGGCCGGAAGGCGTGAATGAACTCGACCATACCCGCTTTACGATGATACCTTCGCGCAAGGTCAAGCCGCCGAGCATAGAGGAATGTCCGCAGATTGCCGAGTGTACGGTGGACCAGATCATTCATCTGGAAAAAAGCAGCGGTATTGTCATAGCCAACATCGAAACGATTGTTATGGATGAAGGCTTGCAGGATATGGATCGTTCCGAGCGTATTCCGGCCATGAACCTGCCGGTCGGTTTGGGTGATCAGAGTCGTCGCTACTATTACCACTGCACCACCGAAAACATGACCATGCATGAGCTGGCCGAGCCGCCCGGCGGGCAGAAGGGCGGCGAAATCCAGATGGGCATGAACTGGGATGACAAGGGCACCGCAGCATTGATGGAAGTGCCCGTGGCACTGCGCAAAATGGTCTGCGAACAGGTGGAGGAATTTGCCCGTAAAAAGGGCGATGCAACCGTAACCAGCCAGCATATGCTGGATATGGCCGAAGAATACGGGATTGATGCCGACCTGATGGCGCGCTTCGAATAAGCGCGCCGCAGAGCTGTTAGCCGACCTTGTGGCGCAATTCGACGGCCGTGGCGCGTTCGTCTGCGCCGGGCTGATACCAGACCGACATGTCGGCTGCTGCTGTTTCCCAGTCGCGCAAGGCAGCATCGCTGGCGATTGCAAAACTGTTGAAGCCGACGCGCTGCATGTAATGCAGTTGTTCCAGCAGCACTTCACCCACGGCACGCAACTCGCCCTGATAGCCGAAGCGCTCGCGCAGCATGCGGGCGTGTGAATAGGCGCGACCGTCTCTGAAGGTGGGAAAGTCCAGCGCAATCACCGCAAAATGTGACAGGTCACTCCGGATAAGCTCCGGCTTTTCGTTACTGCGCAACACGATGCCGAGCGGGGCGGATCGCTCAAGCAAGGCGTCACGATGTTCCTGCCACTGCTGCAGGCTGACGATAATGGCTCCGGCAACCGTGTCGCCGATGACTTCATGCTCACTGACATCGGTGTAGCTGTCCGCAACAGCCTGCCCGTTCTTAAGCAGTCCCATACAGGGCCTCCTGAAACGGCTGCATGCCGACACGCCGATAGGTTTCCAGAAAGTCCTCGTCAGCGGCGCGCAGTTCCACGTAGGTGTTCAGAATGTTTTCCACCGCATCCACCGCCTCAGCAGCGGGGAAACCGCGGCCGGTGCGCTCACCCAGCGCCGCATCCCGGCCCGACGAGCCGCCCAGCGTAAACTGGTAAAACTCCTTGCCCTTCTTATCCACGCCGAGTATGCCGATATTACCCACATGATGATGGCCACAGGCGTTCATGCAGCCGGATACGTTTATGGAAACCTTGCCGATTTCGTGGACGCGATCCATTTCCTGGAAGCGCGCGTTGATTTCCTGCGCAATCGGGATAGAACGGGCATTCGCGAGTGAGCAGTAGTCGAGGCCGGGGCAGGCGATGATGTCAGAGACATGGCCGATGTTTGCGGTGCCCAGGCCGTTGGCAGCGAGTTTTTCCCAAAGCTCGAACAGCTGCTCCTGTGCGACATCCGGCAGCACCAGGTTTTGCCGGTGGTTGACCCGGATTTCACCGTAGCTGTATTCATCTGCCAGATCAGCAGCCACGTCCATCTGCTCCGCGGTGATATCACCGGGCGGCGCGGTCAGGCTTTTGAGTGAAATGTTGGCAATGGCATAGCCGGGTGTTTTGTGTTCCGCCACGTTCGCTTTCAGCCAGGCGCCGAACGCCGCGTTCTGGCTGGCCTGCTCCGCCAGCAGGTCGCCGGCATCATTGCGCTGCGGATAGTCTCGCGGCGCAAAATGCGCGGCGATGCGATCAATTTCAGCCTGCGGCAACTGCAGTTCACTGTCGCGTATGGCCGCCCATTCGGCTTCCACCAGTTGTCGGAACTTGTCCGTGCCGATCTGATGCACCAGAATTTTTATGCGCGCCTTAAACATGTTGTCGCGCCGACCGTCGAGGTTGTAGACGCGCAGTATGGCCTCCAGATACGAGAGCAGGTGCTCGGGTTCCAGCCATTCGCGGATGGTTTTTCCGATGTGCGGTGTGCGCCCCTGGCCACCACCGACTATGACCTCAAAGCCGGGCTCCCCGGCCGCATTGCGATGCATGCGCAGGCCGATGTCATGAACCTGCACGGCAGCCCGGTCGTTCGGCGACCCGGTAACGGCAATCTTGAATTTGCGCGGCAGATAGGAAAATTCCGGATGCAGTGTCGACCATTGGCGAATGATTTCGCACCAGATGCGCGGATCTTCTATTTCATCCGCGGCCACACCCGCATACTGATCTGATGTCACGTTGCGGATGCAGTTGCCGCTCGACTGGATGGCATGCATTTCGACATCGGCCAGTTCATTAAGCAGGTCGGGTACCTGTTCGAGCTGAATCCAGTTGTACTGGATATTCTGCCGCGTGGTGAAATGGCCATAGCCGCGATCATATCGGCGCGCGATATCCGCCAGCTTGCGCATCTGCCGTGACGACAATACGCCATACGGCACGTTGACCCGCAGCATATACGCATGCAGTTGCAGGTAAAGACCGTTCATAAGCCGCAAAGGCTTGAACTGATCCTCGGTCAGCTCGCCATTAAGGCGGCGCTGCACCTGGCGGCGGAACTGTTCGGCTCGTTCTTTGACCAGCCGGCTGTCGAATTCATCGTATTGGTACATGCAAAGTGTCTAGCTGCTGTTTTGCCTGGAGGGCGGAGGCACGCCTGGTCCGAACGCGCGAATGTATTCGCGGTACTCGATCGGCTCAGGGCCTGCACCATTGACAGTCACTTCGACCAGATAAGGATCAATTACCTGGTCGCCGGCCTCAGCGGCCTGTGCGGCCTCCAGCAGCGCGGCAGCGGCCGCATCGTCTGCGGCCACCGCTGCCTGCCGGATGTCGCCCGACCAGTTGTTTTCCGCGGTGAGGAAAACCACAAAGCCGTGCGCCAGCGAATTCGCTATGAGAATCTGTGCCATGGGGCAGCTACCCTAACGGCCTGACAGGGCATGAAAAAATAATATCTTTGTCTGGACTTATGCCCGGCCGTTATATTGAAAAAGCACCTGAAAACAGGCGCTTAAACAATACCGGGGACGGTGCGCCGTTACAGGCCATAGCGGCTGAACAGGTCGCGTTTGCGGCCCAGCACGCGGGCGGCAAAAAACCGCTTGCCGATACGGCCGCCGGTCAGCCAGGCGATGCGTTTGCCACTCTCCCGGTTGGCCAGCACCTGTTCCACCAGCCAGGGTGCAACGGTCTCGACGTAGTCGCACAGCACATTCAGCATCGGCCGGATTTTTTGCCATTCCGCTTCGTTCAGATGCTGCTGCTCGGCAAACCAGTTCTCGGTAATCAGCATGCCCGGGCTGATGGAGCCGATCACGATGGCAGTGTCCTGGTTTTCTTCGACCAGGTATTTGGTCAGCAGGTGGATACCCGCCTTAGTGGAGCTGTAAACGCCCATGTTGGGCACCAGCCGCTTACCGTCAAAGCTGCCGCCGAGGACATTGTATAAGGCCCCGTGCCCCTGCTTGCGAAAACCTGTTATTGCGACCTGCGAGCCGAAGGTCGTGCCGAGCATATTGCCCTCTATCAAGGTGCGCGTGAGGTCTTCGGGCAGTTCATGCACCTGGTGGCGTGATGTTGCCATGCCCGCATTATTTATCCAGAAATTCACCTCGCCGTACCGCTCGACGGCATGGTCCCAAAGCGCCTGCAGCCGGGCCTTGTCGGTGATGTCGCAACTGATGCCGCTGCAATCCCCCGGGCCGATAGCCGCGATTTCGCCGGCCGCCCGCTCGACATCGGTGTCGCTGCGCGAGCAGATAACCGCATTGTGGCCGCGTCGCACGCAGTCTTCGGCCAAGGCGCGGCCAATGCCCTTGGTGCTGCCGGTAATCACAAACGTAGTCATGCATCCTATTATGGCTATACTTCTGGTTTGGTAACAGTCCGGTTCGGGTGTGATATGCAAGCAGTTAAAGCTTCCCGCACGTTATTGCTGACGTGTGCCGTGTCAACGCTGGTTTTCGCAGTGGCGACGTTTGCTGAGGAAATGGAGCAAACCGGTTGGCCGCATTACGGCGGCCACGAAGGCGGCGGCCGCTATTCCCCGCTGGCACAGATTAACCGCGACAACGTTGCTGACCTGGAACTGGCCTGGGACTATCGTACCGGAGCGCAGCAACTGCACCCCGATCTGATTGACAAGAGTGGTTATCAGGCGACCCCGATTCTGTTGTCGGCAGAGGCGGGCGGTCACCTGGTGACCTGCACGCCGTTCAATCGGGTCATTGCCCTTGATCCCGTGACCGGCAAGGAGCAGTGGGTGTTCGACCCACAACTGGACACGGATAATCGCGCCGCCGGCCGCTTCAATTGCCGTGGCGTTACCGCCTGGTCGGACACCGCCACCGCCGCGCCAACCTGCAGACATCGCATCGTGCTGGCCACCAATGATCGTCGCCTGATTGCTATCGATTCCCGCGACGGCAAGCTGTGCCCGGATTTTGGCAATGGCGGCCAGTTCGACGTCACCCCGCTGATTGCAGAACTCAAGCCGGCGGAACAGATGGATGGGATGCAGCTAATGTCGCCGGTCGCCATCGTCAATGATGTGATCGTCATCGGCGGCACCGCCAACAAGTTCAAAGATGTCAGTTCAATGAACGGCGCATTGCGCGGTTTCGACGTGCGCACCGGCGAACCGGCCTGGGCGCACCGCCAGCGCGCGCCGCGCACCAGCGGCACGCTGACCACCGGCGGCAAGCTGGTGTTCAGCGGCGACCTGCAGCGTTACGTCACCGCCTTCGATGCCGAGCTGGCGGCCTCGGTCTTGAACTCGCGGAACCCGGTCTCG
>JAUIEY010000079.1 GCA_030429685.1 Gammaproteobacteria bacterium | reverse complement strand
TGGCATGATCAAACGCACAGCAGACAGCCGCTCAGGGAGGATGAAGTGCCCGTAACGATCGGAGTGTTAAAGGAAACTGCCCCCGGCGAGACCCGGGTTGCGCTGGTGCCGGAAGTGCTGAACAAGCTCGCAGCACTGCAGGCCGAGGTGCTGCTGGAGACCGGCGCCGGCCTGTCCGCGCGCCTGCCGGATGCCCTGTTCGAGGCCGCCACGGTCTCGCCGAACCCGCTCGGAATTGTCGAAAAAAGCGACATCATCTTCACCGTGCAACCGCCCAGCGCGGAAGAAATCAGCGCCATGAAACCCGGTACTGTCGTGGTCGGTTTCATGCAGGCCTATAAACAGGCTGCCATGGTGCAACAGCTGTGTGACAAAAAAATTACCAGTTTCGCCATGGAACTGGTGCCACGTATTTCACGCGCCCAATCCATGGATGCGTTGTCATCGCAGGCAGCGGTTGCCGGTTACCGCGCCGTTTTAATCGCCGCCGATGCGCTGGACAAGTTTATTCCGATGCTGACCACCGCGGCCGGCACCATCCGGCCGTCTTCGTTTCTGGTTATCGGTGCCGGCGTGGCCGGTCTGCAGGCAATTGCCACGGCAAAACGACTCGGCGCCGTGGTGGAGGCTTTCGATGTGCGCGCCGCCACCAAGGAACAGATTGAATCGCTGGGTGCCAAATTTGTGGACACCGGGGTGTCGGCAGAAGGCGAAGGCGGCTATGCACGCGAACTGACTCCGGAGGAGCAGGAGCAACAACAGCAGGCGCTGGCTGCACGCATTGCCAAAATGGATGCGGTGATTACCACGGCCGCCGTTCCCGGCCGGCCCGCGCCGCGCATTATCAGCGCCGCCACCGTGGCCACCATGCAGCCCGGTGCGGTGATCGTGGACCTGGGCGCCGAAAGCGGCGGCAACTGCGAACTCACGCAGGCCGGCGAAATTATTGATCACAACGGTGTGACCATTATCGGGCCGGTCAACCTGCCGGCCACGCTGCCACGACACGCCAGTGAGATGTATGCCCGCAACCTGCTGAACTTTATTTCACCGGCCATTGTTGATGGCGAACTGAACATTGACTGGGACGATGAAGTGTTTGCCGGCGCGGTGCTGACACGCGACGGCGAGATCGTCCACGAACCCACCCGCACAGCTATCCAGGGAGCAGCCTAATGATTGAACTCAGTGCGTTTGCCGCTCTTTATATATTCATGCTGGCGGCGTTCACCGGCTATGAAGTGATTGCCAAGGTGCCGGCTATCCTGCATACGCCGCTGATGTCCGGCTCCAACTTTGTGCACGGCATCGTGCTGGTTGGCGCGATGGTGGCGCTCGGGCATGCCGAGAGTACCGCCGGCCAGGTAATCGGTTTCATTGGCGTAATCCTCGGCGCCGGTAACGCGGTCGGCGGATACGTGGTCACCGAACGCATGCTGGAAATGTTCCAGCGCTCAGACAGACCAGGGTCAGCTAAAGACAGCAAGAAAGACGGCGCAGAGGGAGCGTAGGCATGGACGATACGCTCAGCCTTGCCATTCAGATCAGCTACTACGTAGCAGCCTTCCTGTTCATCATGGGGCTCAAGCGCATGAGCTCCCCCGTTACGGCGGCCAGCGGCATCAAGTGGGCCGGCGTCGGCATGGTGGTGGCCACGGTAATCACCTTCGCCTATCCCGACCTGCAAAACTTCATGCTGATGACCACCGCTATTTTTATCGGTGGCGTGCTGGCATGGTGGACCGGCAAGAAAGTTGCCATGACCGACATGCCGCAGATGATCGCGCTCTACAACGGCATGGGCGGCGGCGCGGCAGCCGCGATTTCCGCGGTCGAGCTGCTCGGCGGCGGGGAACACTCGCTGGTGTTCATGGTGCTGGCAGTGCTCGGCGGCTTTATCGGTTCGGTGGCGTTCTCCGGCAGTATGGTCGCGTTCGCCAAACTGCAGGGCATCCTGCGCAAGGATTTCCGTTTCCGGGGCCAGAATCTGGTCAATCTGCTGCTGCTCGCGGGGATTGCCGTGCTGGGCGTCCTGACCATTGTCGAACAAGGCGGCCAGACTGACCCGCAGATGCTGGCGCTATTCTATGGCCTGGCGCTGTTGCTCGGCGTGACCATGACGCTGCCCATCGGCGGTGCTGACATGCCAGTGGTTATTTCACTGTACAACGCCCTGACCGGACTGGCGGTAGCCTTCGAAGGTTTTGTGCTCAACAACGCTGCGATGATCATTGCCGGCACTGTGGTCGGTTCGGCCGGCACGCTGCTGACGCAACTCATGGCCAAAGCCATGAATCGCTCGCTGGGCAATGTGCTGTTCAGCGGCTTCGGCGATTCGGCCGGTGGTGATCAGGAAGTGACGGGCACCATGAAGCCCATCGAAGCCACGGACGTCGGCGTGATGATGGCCTTCGCCCAAAAAGTCATCATTGTGCCGGGATACGGCATGGCGGTAGCGCAGGCGCAGCACAAAGTCTGGGAGCTAACCCAGTTGTTAATGGATCGCGGCGTGGACGTAAAATTTGCCATCCACCCGGTCGCCGGCCGCATGCCCGGCCACATGAACGTGCTGCTGGCTGAAGCCGGGGTGCCTTACGACCTGATTTATGACGCCGATGAGATCAATGCCGATTTCGACAGCACCGACGTGGCGCTGGTTATCGGCGCCAACGATGTGGTGAACCCGGTGGCCCGCTCCGACCCGTCCAGCCCGATCTTCGGCATGCCCATACTGGATGCCGACAAGGCGAAAAACTGTATTGTGATCAAGCGCGGCCAGGGTGCCGGCTTCTCCGGTATTGAGAACCTGTTGTTCTTCCTGGACAACACCCGCATGCTCTATGGTGACGGTCAGGCGGCGGTCACCGAGCTGATCCAGGCGGTAAAAGAGCTGTAAAACGCCCGCCGCCCGGGCCGAGTTGTTCACAATGTTGCGGTACCGTTACAACTTACCGCTGACTGCGCCGTAGCAACCTCAAAGAAGTTGCCTAAACCCTTGTGAGACAAGGGTTACAGCCCGACGACCATTTTTTAACCAAATTAACAGTTATTTTGTAACCGCTGAGTTTCGAGCCGCTTTGCCCCAAGTCATCCACAAAGTTATCCACAGAAGCTGTGGAAAACCCGTTTTGCGGGTCGCGGTCAACACGCCGGTAAACACCCTGTTTGATTATTTGCCGCCGGATGATCACACCCCTGTGGAACCGGGTATGCGGGTGCGCGTGCCGTTCGGGCGCCGCCGGCTGGTGGGCGTGGTAGTCGCGGTAGCCGACGCCAGCGAGTTGCCGCGGGGCAAGCTGAAACCTGCACTTGAGGTACTCGACACGCAACCGCTGCTCGACGCTGCCCTGCTGGAACTGCTGACCTGGGCCGCAGCCTATTACCAGCATCCGCCCGGCGAAGTGATTGCCGCGGCGCTACCGGTCAACCTGCGGCAGGGCGCTGCGGCTGTGCCGGAAAAACTTCTGCACTGGTGCCTGACACCGCAGGGTGCGGCGGTGGCCTGCGCGGATCTGGCACGCAAGGCACCGGTGCAGGCAGAGTTTCTGCAAACCCTGGCAAACCAGGGTCAGTGCGATGCCGGAGCTTTGCGCGCAATCAACAGTAACTGGCGCAAAACCATGGCGCTGTTCGAGGAGCGTGGCTGGGTGAGCTGCGGCGAAGCTGCGCCGGATGACACAGACAGTGTGCGTGATGAACCGCCGTTGCTGACGGAATTCCAGCAGCAAGCCATCGCCGCGGTGCCTGACACCGGCTTCAGTGCCTGCCTGCTGGAAGGGGTGACGGGCAGCGGTAAAACCGAAGTGTATTTGCATTTAATCGCGCAGCAGCTTGCCGCCGGCCGGCAGAGCCTGGTGCTGGTACCCGAAATCGGTCTGACGCCGCAGCTACTGGAGCGGTTCCGGCGACGCCTGGGGGCGTGTCTGGCGGTGCTGCACTCCGGACTCACCGACGCCCAGCGCTGCGACAACTGGCTGCGGGCGCGCAGCGGTGAAGCGCAGGTGATTATCGGTACACGGTCGGCAATTTTTGCGCCGTTTCCCGCACCGGGTTTGCTCATCGTGGATGAGGAACACGATGCTTCCTTTAAACAACAGGACGGATTCCGTTATTCGGCCCGCGACCTGGCCGTGTGGCGCGGGCGGCAGCTAAATATACCGGTAGTGCTGGGTTCTGCCACGCCGGCATTTGAAACTTTGCACAACGCGCTGGCCAGCCGCTATGCCCATCTGCATTTGCCGGAACGCCCGGGCAGCGCACGGCAACCCGAGGTAAACATTATTGATCTGCGCACCTACCAGCCCACCGACGGCCTCAGCGCGCCGTTGCTGGCCGCCATGCGCAAACACCTTGAGGCCGGCGACCAGGTGCTGGTGTACCTGAACCGGCGCGGTTTCGCGCCCACCCTGCTGTGCCCGGAATGCGGCACCAGCGAGGAGTGTCAGCGCTGCGATGCGCGCATGGTGCTGCACCAGCAGCGCAACCGGCTGGTGTGTCATCACTGCGGCAGCGAGCGGCTGCGCGAATTGCTGTGCAGTCAATGCCAGACTGAACTCGTACCGGTGGGACTGGGCACCGAGAAACTGGAGCAGCGCCTGACGGGACTGTTTCCCGATCACCCGCTGGTGCGCATTGACCGCGACACCACCCGTAAACGCGGCGAACTGGAGCGGCTGCTCGACAGTGTGCGCAACAAGGACGCGCGTATATTGCTCGGCACGCAGATGCTGACCAAGGGCCATGATTTTCCCGACGTCACCTGCGTGGCTATTGTTGACTCCGATCAGGGGCTGTTCGGCACCGACTTTCGCAGCGGCGAACGCCTGGCGCAGTCCATTTTGCAGGTTGCCGGACGCGCCGGGCGCGGCGACAAACCCGGCGAGGTCTGGCTGCAGACCTGGTACCCGGAGCACCCGCTGCTCAACACGCTGCTGCACCAAGGCTACGATGCCTATGCCGAACAGGCGCTAAATGAACGCGAGCAAACGATGTGGCCGCCGTTTGCGCACCTGACCCTGCTGCGCGCCGAATGCGCCAGGAAGGACGTGCTGTTCCGCTTGCTGGAACAGGCGCGCGCGGCCGCCGTACCGCTCGCATCCAGTGACATCCGCATCCTCGGGCCGGCCAGTTCGCCGATGGAACGCCGTTCCGGACGCTACCGCGCGCAGCTGCTGTTCCATGCCGGCAACCGGGCACGGCTGCAGCAATTCCTGCCGGTATTCCGGGCAGCTGTCGCGGCGCTCGACGATGCGCGGCGGGTGCGCTGGTCACTGGACGTCGATCCGATCGAGCTGTTTTGACCGGCAGCGGCCGGTCGGGACGGACAGGGATTGCCTGCGCGGCTCTTTGGAGCGCAGCGACGAGCCGCGCGGGTAATTCGCTGGCCGTCACGACGGGCGTTACTGCCGGCCAAAACAGGTAGAATGCGCCGCCTATGAAAGAGCAGCTCCAGCAACTTGTCACCGCCGCGATTGCGCAGCTTCCGGGCGCGGCGGAAGCCGGCCGGCCGGTCGAGATTGACCGCACCCGCGATCCGCAACACGGACATTTTTCCTGCAACATCGCCATGCAGCTGGCCAGACCGCTGCAGCAAAAACCGCGCGATATTGCCGCGCTGCTGGTGGACAAACTGCCGCCGTCCGAATTTGTTGCTGCCGTGGAGATTGCCGGGCCGGGCTTTATTAATTTCCGGCTCACCGAAGCCGCTTTTCATGCCGAGCTGCGCCATATCCTCGACGCCGCTGACAGTTACGGCAACAGCGATATCGGCAAGGATGAATCGGTGCTGCTGGAATACGTGTCGGCCAACCCGACCGGCCCGCTGCATGTCGGCCACGGCCGGCACGCGGCCTACGGCGCCTGCCTGGCGAATCTGTACGCGGCCGCCGGGCATCGTGTGCACCGCGAGTACTACGTAAACGATGCCGGGCGGCAGATGGATATTCTCGCATTGAGCGGCTGGCTGCGGATGCTGCAGGCGACCGGCGCGGAATTCTCCTACCCCGAAGGTGCGTACCAGGGTGACTACGTCACCGACATTGCGGCCGATCTCACGGCGCTGGATGAACCGCCGCAGCACAAAGTGCCGGCCGGGTTTTTTGCTGACCTGCCGGAAGATCAGGATGCCGCGCTCGACATGCTGATCCGGCGCATGCGTGAACTGCTCGGCGAGTCCGGTTTTGAGCAGGTCCACAGGCACATGCTGGATGCGGTGCTGGATGATATCCGCGACGATCTGGCCGAGTTCGGCGTGACCTATGACGAATGGTTCAGCGAAAAAAGCCTGACCGTCAGCGGCGACGTGCAGAATGCACTGGATTTGCTGGCAAAAAATAATGTCACCTACGAAAAACTCGGCGCAATCTGGTTCCGCGCCACCGATTACGGCGACGAAAAAGATCGCGTGGTGGTGCGTGATGACGGCCGCACCACCTACTTTGCCTCCGATATCGCCTATCACCTCAACAAGCGCCGGCGCGGCTTCGACCGGCTGGTGAATGTCTGGGGTGCTGACCACCACGGTTATGTGCCGCGTGTAGAGGCCGGCATGACCGCCATGGGCGAAGACAAGGAGCGGCTGCACGTCGAGCTGGTGCAGTTTGTCGCCCTTTATAAAGGCGGCCAGAAAGCACAGATGTCGACCCGCTCCGGTGAATTCATCACGCTGCGGCAGCTGCGTGCGGAAGTGGGCAACGATGCCGCGCGACTGTTTTTTGTCATGCGCTCCAACGAGCAGCATCTCGATTTCGATATGGATCTGGCCAGATCGGAAAGCAGCGACAACCCGGTTTATTACCTGCAATACGCGCACGCCCGGGTGTGCAGCGTGATGCGGCAGCTGGATGAGCGCGGCCTCAGCTGGGATGCCGCCCGGGCGGCTGCCAGCCTCAGCCTGCTGAGCGAGCCACAGGAACAGCAGCTGATGCTCAGCCTGTCCAAATTCCCCGAAACGGTGGCCGCCGCAGCGCTGCAGAATGCGCCCCAGCATGTGGTGCATTACCTCAAAGACGTGGCGCAGGAATTTCATGCCTATTACAACGCGCACAAATTTATTGTTGACGATGCCGCGCTGCGCAACGCGCGGCTGATGCTGGTGCTGGCAATTCGCCAGGTAATGCAGAACGGTCTGCGCCTGCTCGGCGTGAGCGCACCGGAACAGATGTAAGCCGGCGCGCGGCACGAGGTAAACTGCAGGCAAGATGGCGAAACGCAAACGACGCAAAGCAGGCAGAAAAAACGGCAGCAACGGCATGCCCGGCTGGCTGTACATGTTCTTCGGCCTGGCTATCGGCCTGACGGTAGCGGCCGCCATTTACGTCAATGACCGCCGCGTCGGCACCGCGCAACCGGTGACCGTGCCAGCCGCGCCGGCCAAGTCAGTCAGCCGGCCGAAAGTCGAGCAGTCCAATGCCGAGCCGGCCAAACCCAAAGACGACAGCATCGAGTTCGATTTCTATGACATGCTGCCGAACCTCGATGTGCAGATATTCGAAGACCGCAGCGCGCCGCGCCCGCAGGTCAGTGCGCCGGCGCCGGTTACCACGCCCGGCATCTACATTCTGCAGGCCGGTTCTTTTACCAGACTGGCCGATGCCAAACGCCGTGAAGGCGAAATTGCCCTGCTCGGGGTACGCGCCGAAGTCAGAAAAGGTGACGCCAACGGCCGTTCGGTGTATCGCGTTTACACGCGGCCACTGGAAACCCCCGAAGCTGTCAATCGCCTGCGCCGGTTGCTGAACGACAACGGCATCGACACTTTGGCGAAGCGCGTCAGCGACTGACGATGCAAACACTGTCGCGCGCCGTCCTGCCCGTTTTGCTGCTGTCACTGGCGGCCTGCGGCAGCGCCCCGCAACAAGCGCCCATGCCGGAACCGGTTGCGGTCGCACCGGCAACCGCGACAGCACCCGAACCGGCGCCACCGCCGCGCAATCTGGCAGCGCTGCGTATCAGCGTGGCCGCGGTGGGCGACATCATGCTGGGCACGGATTTTCCCGACGACCGGCTGGCCGATGATGACGGTGCCGGTTACCTCAGTGCCGCTGCGCCGCTGCTCAGCTCCGCAGATATTGCGTTCGGCAACCTCGAGGGCGTGCTCATGGACGGCGGCGAGCCGGCCAAACAATGCAGCAACCCGCAGGCCTGCTACATGTTTCGCTCCCCGCCCCGTTATGCCGAACACCTGCGGCGCGCCGGCTTCGACGTCATGAGCCTGGCCAACAATCATGCCCGTGACTTCGGTGAAGCCGGCCGCGATGCCAGCATGGCGGCGCTGGATGCGGCAGGTGTGCGTCATTCGGGCCGCGAGGGCACGGTGGCGAGCTGGCAGCAAAACGGACTGCGTATCGCGCTGCTGGCGTTTTCTCCCACCAAGGGATCATGGCCGCTGCTGAGCATTGCGGTTGCCGAAGAGGCGGTGGCCGGACTGGCTGCCGACCATGACATTGTGCTGGTATCTTTCCACGGCGGCGCCGAAGGCAGTCCGGGATCAGAACGGCTCGGCTTCGGCATGGAATGGGCTTACGGCGAACAGCGCGGCGACGTGGTGGATTTTGCCCGCCGGGTCATCGCAGCCGGCGCCGATCTGGTTATTGGTCACGGCCCGCACGTGCCGCGCGCACTGGAGCTCTACAATGACCGGCTGATTGCCT
>JAUIEY010000078.1 GCA_030429685.1 Gammaproteobacteria bacterium | reverse complement strand
GCCTGCATGGGCTCCCTCTGCTTCTCTGGCCGCCTGCAAAAAGGCGGCTATTTTATCCGGATCTTTTACTCCCGGACTCGATTCCACACCGCTGCTGACATCCACACCCCAGGGACGTACCCGGATAATGGCCTCACGGACATTGTCGGGATCCAGGCCGCCGGCCAGCAGCAGGCAGGTTTTGCGGGCCACCTGCGCGGCATGGTCCCAGTCGGGCTTGACCCCGACACCGCTGCGGGCGCCTTCAAACAATATATGTTCAGGCCAGTCGATATCTGCCTGCTCAAAATCCGTGGCGTTCTTGTCGCGATACACGGGTAGACAGCCAATCTGCTCCGGTACCTGCAGACGCGCGAAATCCTCTGCCTCCGTCTGCAGCCAGTCGGGGCGGAAAACATCGCGCACAGTATTCCATTCGGTTGCCGATGGCCGCAGCATTACGGCAACCCGCGCCACGCTCGCCGGCACACCTTTGCAGAGCTGCCGCGCCAGTTCCGGTGTTACCCGGCGCGGTGACTCGGCAAACACAAAACCGATGGCATCGGCGCCAGCGGCTACGGCGGCCTGCACGGCTCGCTCGGTTTTCAGCCCGCAGATTTTTACGAACATGCCGCCGCTCCCTGCGACCGGATGGCCGCCACCGTGGCAGCCGGGTCACTGCTGCGCATCAAAGTGGTGCCCACCAGGGCCATTGCATAACCCTGCGCAGCCAGCACCGCTGCCTGGGCCGGATCGCTCAGGCCGCTTTCGGCCACGCTGGGAATGCCGGCCGGCAGCATTCCCGCCATGCGGCCGAAATGATCGAAATCCACCTGTAGCGTGCGCAGATCGCGACAGTTCACACCCAGCAAATAGCGGCAGCGCTGCTCCGCAATGGCCGGACCCATGCGTTCCAGCACCGGCAGACAACTTTCCAGATCGGCGGCATCAAACACCTCCACCAGGGCGAACAGGTCAAACTCGAAAGCCGTTTCCAGCATGGCTTCGAGTTGCTCCGTCTCCAGCATGGCGGCAATCAAAAGCACTCCGGATGCGCCTGCGAGACGCGCTTCACGAACCTGGTAGCGCGACACCAGAAAGTCCTTGCGCATAACCGGGGTCGCCGGCGCCGCCGCTGCCACCGCCTGCAAATCTTCCAGGCTGCCGGCAAACCGCTCCGGTTCGGTCAGCACCGACAACACGGCAGCGCCACCCTGCACATAGGCAGCTGCCTGCTGCTGCAGGGAACCGAAGTTGACATCAAGTTTGCCTTCGGCCGGAGAGTGCTTCTTGATTTCGGCAATAACATTGAAACCGCCGTCATTAATGGTCAGCGGCAAGGTATCAGCGACCCGGGCCAACAATGTGAATTGCTGCGCGTCACTGAGCTGTGAGCGCGCTGCTGCATCACGCTTGCGGCTGGAAGCCGCCATAGCCTGCAAAAAATCACTGCCGGCTGCCTGGCTCAATTCAACGCCTCACTGTAAGCCCGCAACTGCTTGAGCAATTTGGCGCTGCGGCCATCGCTGATCGCCGCGGCCGCCTGCCTGGCTCCGTCAGCCATGGTGCGCACGCGGCCGGTAACTTCCAGCAGCAGCGCCGTACCCAGCACCAGCGCATCCTGATGGGCACCACGATCGCGGTTGGTCAGCACCTGCTCCAGTGCCGCGGCATTGTGCGTGGCGTCGCCGCCGGCCAGGTCGGCGGCACTGCAGCGTTTGATGCCGGCGTCTTTCGGGTCGCGCACCTCATGATGTACGCGCCCCGGCTGCACATCGAACAACTCGAAACGACCTACCGGCGTGGCTTCATCCCAGCCGGGCTCGCCGTGGACAACAAAGACTCTTTTGATGTGCGGCATGCCTGACAGGCTGGTGGCCATGAGTTTCGCCATCGGCACGCTGAAGGCACCTATCACCCCGAAGGGTGGCGCAGCAGGATTGGTCAATGGCCCGAGGATGTTGAACACAGTGCGCACACCCATGGCAGCCCGCACCGGTGCGATGTGTTTCATGGCCGGGTGAAACACCTGCGCAAACAAAAACGTGAAGTTGTTGTGCATTAGACAGTCCGCCGCAATTTGCGGATCCGCAGGCAGGCTGATACCCAGAGCTTCCAGCACATCGGCACTGCCTGACTTGCTGGAAACAGACCGGTTGCCATGCTTCACCAGCGGAATACCACAGGCAGCAGCAAGCAGGGCCGTGCCGGTGGAAATGTTCAGGCTGCCGGACGCGTCGCCGCCGGTGCCCACGCAATCGGCAGCATCAGCACCGACCTGGCCGGGGAACGGCAGTGCCAGTTCCCGCATCGCATTGGCAAAACCGCGGATTTCCTCTGCCGTCTCGCCATTAGCGCGCAAAGCTGCCAGCAAGGCTCCCGCGCGGGCGGGCTCCAGAGCGCCCGCGGCCAACATGCGCATGGTGTCGCCGGCCTGTTGCTCGCTCAGGTGACGCTGATTCAGCAGTTGTTCGAGCAAATTTTTGGAAAGGTCATTCATGTTGTCAGTGTTCATGCACCACCCCCCGCGGCTCAGTCAGCCCGCAACGCAAGGAAATTTTCCAGCAGCCGGTCACCCTCGGGCGTCAATACGCTCTCAGGATGAAACTGCACACCTACCACCGGCAGTTCACGGTGTCTGACACCCATGATCTCGCCGCCGCTGGTGCGCGCTGTAACTTCCAGTACTTCCGGAATCTGCTCCCGGTCGGCTGCCAGTGAATGGTAGCGGCCGACTTCACACGGTTGCGGCAAACCCGCGAACAAACCGGCGCCGTCATGCTCAATGGATGATGTCTTGCCGTGCATGAGTCGCTGCGCGGAAATAATTTTGCCCCCGAAATGCTGCACCAGACTCTGGTGACCGAGACAAACGCCCAGCACCGGGATCCTGCCCGCGAAAGCCGCAATCATTTGCAGCGAAACGCCCGCATCTTCCGGCCGGCCGGGACCGGGCGAAATTACCAGATGGGTGGGCTGCAGCGCCTCTGCTTCGGCTACCGTAATCTGGTCATTGCGGTGCACGATCACTTCGGCATCCAGTACCAGAAACGCCTGTACCAGGTTGTAAGTGAAAGAATCGTAGTTATCGATCAACAGGACCCGGGGTTTGTCAGCCATGCTCACAGTCCTTCCTCGGCCATTGCCAGCGCGCGGCGCAGAATTTCGCTTTTGGCCAGCACTTCCTGATATTCATATTCCGGCGAGCTGTCCGCCACAATGCCGGCACCTGCCTGATAGCTGTAGTGATCACCCTGAAACACCAGCGTGCGGATGGTAATGGCCTGATCCATATCGCCGTTGGCGCCAAAGTAGCCGACCGTGCCGGCATACAGACCGCGCCGCTCGGGCTCCAGTTCGTCAATGATTTCCATCGCGCGTACTTTGGGGGCACCGACCAGGGTGCCCGCCGGAAATGCCGCGGCAAACAGATCGCAGGCATCGCAGTCATCCCGTAATTCGCCCTGCACGCCGCTGACAATGTGCATCACGTGGCTGTAGCGCTCGATAGACTGATAGGGGCTGACATGTACGCTGCCGCCGGTGGCCACGCGTCCCAGATCATTGCGCGCCAGGTCAACCAGCATGACATGTTCGGCGATTTCTTTTGCATCGGCCAGCAGCGATTGCTCGTTGGCCTGATCTTCCGCTGCATCGCCGCCGCGTGGCCGGGTTCCGGCGATAGGCCGCAGCGAAGCCGTAGACCCGTGCAGGCGGACCAGCGCTTCGGGCGATGACCCCACTACCTGAACATCGCCAAGATCGCAGTAAAACATGTAGGGCGACGGGTTCAGCAAGCGCAGCGCCCGGTAGCACTCAAACGGCTGCAGCGTGTGGCGACCGGCGAATCTTACCGACAGCACCAGCTGATAGACGTCGCCGCTGGCGATATATTCCTTGGCGCGATCAACACGCTGCATGAATTCCTCGCCACTCAGGCTCTGCGTGGCCGGTTCGTAGCTGCCTGAGTGTGACTCGGGGCGCGGTCCGGCAAGCAGCCGGCGCACTTGCTCACGTAGTTCCTGTCGCTGCTCTTCACTGCCGGCATGCAGCAGCGCAATGCGCCGGCTCAGGTGATCGAAAACCAGCATGGACGAAACACCGTAGTAGGCAATTTCGGGGGGCTGTGGCCCGTCGTTATGGCGCGGCGGGTTTTCCAGCCGTTCGAAATAGCGCACCGTGTCATAGCCGGCCACTCCGACCAGGCCGCCCGTGAATGGCAGCTCTGGCACCTCTGGCAGGAGCTTCGGCGCCAGACGCTGGGCGTCGCGCAATGCATCCAGCAACTCATGCTGATTGGCCGGTCTTGGCAGCTGTTTGTCCGCGTAGCGCATGCCCGCCTCGTCAAGACGAAACTCCAGCGCGTCGCCAAACCCCAGAAAGGAGTAGCGTGCCAGGTGCGTACCCTTTTCCACGCTTTCCAATAAAAAGCGCGGCTTGAGCGGACCAAGCTTCATATATGTCGACACCGGTGTGTCGAGATCGGCAGCTATGTCAAAAATTGATTCCATGGTTGTTATCGGCGTATCAGTCGCGTGCCCCTAAAACAAAAAACCCATCGCCGTGCTTACGGAGATGGGTTTCAAGGTCAGCGACACGCAGGAACTAGCCGGACACCCTCTCCGCAGAAGACGGTCCCCACCACCAGTTCAGGCTGTTGATCTGACTGTTCATGGCGACGGAGTATGTTCGCCCTGCCTCTCAACGTCAAGCGCGGCCGTCACAAGCTCCTGCTGGCGCTGCATAGGGCCGGTGCGGCGCCAGATTGTCTTCGCGGCTCATTGGAGCGCAGCGACTGAGCAAGCGAAGACAATGTGGGGCCACGCCGGCCCTCAGCCTCAGTCCGTGCAGCACTTGTGCCAGCTACGCTAAACGTCATATAGCATCGGCAGGGTGAACGAAAACACAATCCACATGAGCAGTGTCAGCGGCAGCCCGACGCGCAGGAAATCAGAAAAGCGGTAGCCGCCGGCTGACATAATCAGCAGATTGGTCTGATAGCCGATGGGCGTGGCAAAGCTCATGTTGGCGCCGAATATGACCGCCAGCACAAACGGTTCGGGCGACACGCCAAGCTGGTAGGCAACACTGATAGCAATGGGCGTACCGATCACCGCGGCCGCATTGTTGGATACCACGTTGGTCAGCACAATCATGAGCAGCATCAGGCCGCTCAAAATCATGCTCGTGGGCAGGGTCCCGGTTATTGCGACAAACAGCTGCGCAATATATTCAGCGCCGCCGGTTTGTTCCATTGCGGTGCCCAGCGACAAACTGGCAACGATAATCATGATGACCGGAATATTCAGCGAATCACCGACGTCGCGCCAGCGCATACAGCCGGTCATCAGCATGCTGATCACGCCGACCAGCGAGGCAATGGAAATGGGCAGTATCTGGAATGCGGCACAGGCCACTACGCCGAGCATAATGGCCAGCGCGGTGTTGGCTTTCTCGGTATGCGGCAGATCGGTGGTGCCGTCGAGCACCAGCATGGTGCCACTGGCCCGCAATTCGGCGATAGCCTCCCGCGAGCCCTGCATCAGGATAACGTCACCGGCGCGCAGCCGGGTGGACTCCAGTTCGCCCACCACATCCGACATCGGTCGTGCCCTGTGGATGGCGAGCGGCACAAGCCCGTAACGCGAACTGAACTGGCTCACATTGAGCATCCGGTTGTGCATCGGCGAGCCGCGCGTGATAACGACTTCGGCGAGCTGCTGACCTTCGGTCGCGAGCGGTTGCTCGTCACCGACCGGGTTTTCGATGTCCGTTTCATTAAACAGCGTGGCACCGAGCAGTTTCTCGTATTCCTTGAGCCGATCCGCGGTATCGCTCACGTACATGCGATCGCCTTCCTGCAAAACCACTGACGGCAGTCGGGTCAGCGACAGATTTTCGCCACGCTGCAGGCGTTCCAGCCGCATGCGGTTCTCGGTCTTGGCGCGCACCTCGGTAAGGGTCTTGCCGTTGGCAAAACTGTCGGCGTTTACATACAACATGGCTTTGAAAACCCGCGGCGCGGTATCCGCCATCGGCGGCGTGCGCTCGGGCAGCAGCTTCGGCGCGATCAGCCAGAGAAACAGTAGCCCCGGCAGGGCGGCTATGACTACGGGCAGGGTAAAATCAAACATCTCCAGTTTCGGCAGGTTCTGCTCCGAAGCAATGCCGACAACCAGCAGGTTGGTGGAGGTACCAATAGTCGTTGCCATGCCGCCGATCAGCGTCGACAAGCCCATAGGAATCAGCACACCGGAAGACGATATGCCGCTGCGCAGACATACCGCCACCAGGATAGGCAGCAGCATGACTACAATAGGCGTGTTGTTCAGAAAAGCGCTGCTGACCGCGCCGACCACCAGCACCGTCAGCATCGCCAGCCGCGGCCGCGTCTGCCAGCCCGCGGCCATGATATAGGCCAGCGGCTGCAGCGCGCCGGTTACTTCCAGCCCTTTACCCACCACCAGCAGCGCACAGATGGTGATCAGCGCTTCATTGCCGAAGGAATAGAAAAACTTCTGCGGTTCGATTCCAGGGTAGGTGAATACATAGAAGCCCAGCACCAGCGTAACGAGCACCAGGAAACTGGTCGTCTCCAGTGGAATACGCTCCCGGGCAAACAGGAACAGCGTGATGCCGGTCAGCAAAATGACGGCAAGAGCGTGCGGTTCAGGCAACGAAGGCAAAATATTCCCTTTATATTTCAATGCGTTATATTGGGGCAACCCAATTCGCGCGCATCTTTTCATTGATATCACGTAACCCGTGGACCCGCAATCTTGTGCCGACGGGCACAAAGGTTTAGGGGGCTTGCGGTTTTTCAGCCGGCCGCACCGGCGCGCACGCTGCCGGCGGCTATGGCGGCAGTAAGGCGCAGCAGCCGCTCCCAGTCATTCACGGTCAGCCGGGCACGCACATCCGGACCGGCCATGGAAATGGCATCAGCGCAGGCAATGGCCGGCACCAGGCCGATCCAGTCGCTGACCCTGCCGGCGCAGGGCAATTGCGGAAAAATTGATAGGGGTGACAGCGCCAGCAGGTGCCGGTGCCGCAATATTCGATTGCGCACCAGGCGCCGCGCATCGTCTACACCATAACGAACGGCCAGACTGTTAATGAGCTCGCCCGCGCACAACTCCGGAAACGGCCCGCGCCGCCGCGCCAGCAACATGGATTCGTGCACGAAACTGTTGCGCACAAACTGCAGCCAGCGCTGCAGGCGGCTGAATATGCACGGCGAATCGGGTCGCAGACCGGCCGTCACCAGCACGTCGCCGATATGCGTAATGCGCACCGCGACGCGCCGGTTCAGCAGTGCATCCAGCCGCAATGCCGGCAATGGCCAGTCCAGCGTATCAATAAGATTGTCAGCAAACCGCAGACAGTCGGCCAGCTGGCGCCGCACGGTCAGCGGCTGCCTGAGTTGCCGTGCATCGAGTTCAGCCGTCAGCCAGGCCGACGCCGGCCGGGTATCAAACCAGCCTGCCGGCATCACGCACTGACCTTTTTCCGATGTGTGCAGTGGCGTAAGTGGCCGCACTGCCGATGCCGGCACCGGCAGGATACGCATGTCAGCATGGCTGTCCTGTACCAGCTCCGCCCAGCGCTCGCCGGCGGGGCCGCCCTCAGGGCCATCAGCCGGAACCGGATAACGCACCGCCACTTTCCCGCGGGCGCCCAGCATGGCGCCGGCTGTTGCCAGCAATTCCCGGGCTGACATGGCCGCTGCCCCGAGACCAAGTGAAAAGCTGATAGCGCTGGCGCCACTCACGGCATGCTGCAGCGGCGGCTGCCATCGCTCCGCCGCAGTGCAGTCCAGAGCGGAAAGATCCAGACACAGATGCCCGCCACCCTGCGCGGCCGGCGCGAGAATCTGCGCGCACCAGAATGCCAGCGATCCATTCGGTGCAGACAATGTGCAGCGCCCCGCACTCAGCCCCATGTCACGACCGGGTATGCCGGCGAACCGCAACAACCCCGCATCCAGCAGACCGGCAAAACGATCTTCCCAGTAGCTGGCCTCGGCTTCAGCAACAGCGGCCTGCCGTATCAGCGTGGTGTCAGTGGTAGCCGGATATAGCCGATTAGTCATGAGCCGGCTGAACATCGCACAACCGGCACCGCCGGGCGCGCTGACAATCATTCGCGTTTCTGGGGTTTCACCCGGTCGGGCGGCGCTTTCTTCTGCCGGCTGGCCGACTTAAGATTCATCTGACCGCCATATCCGGAGCGTCAGATCAGCATGAGCACCCCTGTGCAGCGGGCCGCCGGCCCTGCCAAACCCCGCGGAGGCATTCACTTCGCCGAGAAGGACGAGGCGCTGCGCCGGGATGTTCGCGAGCTGGGCAAAATGGCCGGGCAACTGCTCATGGAACAGGGCGGTGAAGCCCTCTATAAAACCGTGGAATCGGCGCGGCGTGCTGCTATCAGCCGGCGCGAACATGACCCGGAGGCCAGTGCCAGGCTGGAACAACTGCTGGGCGACCTGAGTGCCTCGGCAGCACGCGATGTGGTGCGCGCGTTTTCTGCATACTTTCAGGTGGTCAACACTGCCGAACAGGTGCACCGTATTCGCCGCCGGCGCGAGTACCTGAAAGACGCGACATTGCGGCAACCGCGCTCCTTCGACCAGACTTTCAGCCAGCTGCAGGAAGGCGGCCTCGCAGCCGAACATGTAGAAGACCTGCTGGC
>JAUIEY010000077.1 GCA_030429685.1 Gammaproteobacteria bacterium | reverse complement strand
CCAGCAGGCCGCCCTCATCAGGCGGATTGGCTATCGACAGATTGAGGACTGTGCTGGTGGCACTGACGCCCGGGTTGTTGTCGAAGGCAAGAATCAGACCGTCGCGCTGGGCGACGAACCAGCGGCCTGCATCATCGGGCGGCTGACCCATCCACAACGGTTCCAGCAATATGCCCAGTCCGGCGAACACCTGCTCCAGACGATAGCCCGATGTATTGGTCGGTCGTTCGGGTGCCACACAGGTTGAATTTGCCGGCCGCTGATCCAGACCGGGCAACGGGCCGATTGCCGGCGGGCCGGTCAGCGTGTCGATATTGTTGCCGGCCTCGAGATCGCGAAGCTTGATTAACAGGTTACCGCCGCCGACCGGTTGGGCGAGCGCCGCGATGTCATCGTAGCCGGTCAGGTTGATATCCGGGATGATCGCCATGCCGCGGGCTGCGTAACTGCTGTTAATGACACTCCAGTACGCCAGCCTGGTCCGGTCGCTTTCCCGCACGATAATCAGAATATTGTTCTGCGTGCCGCTGGCTTTCTTGCCGATGACAGCAAAGGCCGGGTCGTCGGCAGTACCGTTGCCATCGGCGTCCGGCACAATGTCCATGGCAAAGGTGTTGATGTCGGGTCCGGTCGCAAACATGCCGGTTCTGGCACCCGTCGTTGTCAGCCGGTATTGAATCTTGCTTTGCCCGTTGACCGGGTTGGTGGCCAGCACCGCGACGCGTGGCGCACCACCCGCGGGCACATAGGCGACGACGTCTTTGGCCTGCCAGTCCGGGCTGAAAAAGCGCCAGCGCCCCAGACGGGTGCCGTCACTAAACCGAATCAGGTCAACCGCGATACGGCCGTCGAGCGTATTCTGTCCAAGCACCGCGGCGGCAGGGTCGTTCGCCACACCATTGCCATCGGCATCGGCGAGAATCGCAAGGCCAAGCGGAATCCAGTCGGCACTGAACGCGACAATGTTGTCACCGATGCGGATGCCGGTTGCAGCATCGCGTAGCTGTACCTTGAGCTGGCCGGTAACGGTATTCCGGGCAAGTACCGCGATTGCCGGATCGTCCGGCATGCCGTCACCGTTGCCATCGGCGAGCGCAGCAAAATCCTGCGTTTGCCAGGCGCTGCTGAAAAAACTGACAGTGCGCAGTTCGCTGCCGTCATTGCCGTCCAGCACGGTTAGAGCATTCTGCTCATCGCCGCGATAGATGACGTACTCCGGCATGGCCGCGCCGACATAGTCCGGCAGCGCGACAATGCCTGCGGTCGGCATCGGCGGCGGGGCGAGGGCATGGCCATTGCTAACAACAAGGGCCGCAAACAGGATGCCCGAACGCAGCAGGTTAGCGGTGGCGGGGCGGCTGTGGTTCATTATCATTAGTCTATCTGACCGCCGGAAAGGTCGAAAATTCGTGGTTTTCACGCCTAAGCGGTTGAGCGACCGGGTGTTTCATGCGATTGTAGCCGTCTGCCCGCAGCCCCCTGACGGCGCGGTGCGATAGCCACAGTCATTACATGTATCTCGATCACTTCAAACTCAGCTGCCGGCCCTTTGAGGAGACACCGGACCACCGGTTCCTGTACCTCAGTCCACAACATGCGCGGGCGCTGGCCAATATCGAATATGCACTGACCACCCGGGACAGTTTCGTGGTGATTTCGGGCGAAATCGGCATGGGCAAAACCACCCTGCTGAACCAGGTGTTTGCCGAAATGCCGAACGGCATAGCTGTAGCAAGAGTAGCGCATACCACACTGTCACCTACCGAACTGTTACATAAGCTGCTGAGTGAGTTCGGCGTTGAAACCTACAAGAAGAATAAGGTCTTTTTGTTACAGAAGTTACGCATGTATTTTGCAGAGCAAAAAGCCGCCGGCCGGCAGGTGGCCATTCTGGTGGATGAAGCGCAAAACCTGACTATCAAGGCCCTCGAGGAGCTGCGCCTGCTGTCGTCCATGGATCTGGAGCTGGCCGGGCTGGTCAGCGTGGTGCTGGTAGGTCAGCCCGACCTGAATCAGTTGCTCGATTCACCCAAGCTGGAACAACTGCGCCAGCGCGTGCGCCTGCGCCAGCACCTCAAGCCGTTAAGCCGGGATGAAATCCATGCTTATGTCAACAAGCGCCTGGAAGTTGCCGGCTCGTCGGCCGACGCGCTGTTTGATGCCGCCGCCATAGACCGCATCTACACTTACACCGGCGGCGTGCCGCGTTTGATCAACACGCTCTGTGAAGCTTCCCTGACGTCGTGCTGGACCGATGAAGAGGAGCAGGTCAGCGGCGAACGGGTAGACGAAGTTGCCGCTGATCTTGGCTGGAAACCCCGTGTGCTGGAAGGTGACGATCTGCCGCCGCCGGGCGCTGAGGATGATGCCGAACGCATTGTTTACGGCTGGTTGCGCCGGTCGTTGCCGGACAATGATGAATTCTGGGTGCCTATTTATCAGCTGCCGTTTACCATCGGCCGCACTTCCGGTAACCGTTTGCGCTTGCGCAACCCGCATATCAGCCGTTTTCATGCAGTGATCGAAAAGACTAACAGCGGACTCAGCCTGACCGATCAGGGCAGCCGCAACGGTACCTTCGTCAACGGCATGCGTATTGAAACCGTGCCGCTGGAGGATGGCGACCGGATTGTGTTTGGCAATATTGAAATGACCTTCCAGACGCGCGTTGATGTCGCCGCGATGAGCGCGTCCTGAGTGCCATGAGTTATCCCTACCCGTGGGTTCGTCCGCCGTGGCCTGACAAAAAACTGCCCGAAGAGCTGCTGCTGGCGCGCATTCAGGAAACCCTGATGATGATCAATACCTGCGTGCTGGCCACCATTCTGCCTAACGGTGATCCGGCGGCCAGCCCGATCGAATATTATTCGGCAGGCCTCGACGTCTACATGCTGCCCGATGACGGCTCGCCCAAGTTGCGCTATATCCAGGCGGGTGGCAACGTATCGCTGGCAGTGCATAACAATCACAACACCTGGGCGCACGCGCGCGGTGTGCAGTATTTCGGCACGGCGCAGGTGCTGGAGCCCGGCACGGCGGAGTGGCAGCAGGGCATGGAAGTATTCCGCTGGCGCGTCTGGGCCGAGGAGCTGGGATGGTCTCTGGAACAGCCGCCGGAGCAGGCCCTGGTTAAAGTTGTCCCGAACCGGATCATGTATACCGACACCTGGTTGTGGCACGAAGGCTATGCAGCCAGGCAGGTGTGGCGGAGGTCGTGAATCATGCTCAATGCAGCCAGCCGTTGTTTGTTGCTTGCCGTTGCGGTGCTGGGCGGCTGTTCCACAACTCCTGACCGGCAAATTCCTGCGGTTGAATTGCAGGCGGCCGCAGCACCGGCCGCAATGGCGCCCAGTCTGAGTTTTACGCTTGCCGCATGGCAGGACGAAGCCGGCACCGCGGCCGCCTCCGCCGCGGTTGCCAGTCAGGTGAAGCTGGAACTCATTGAAGTGCTGCAGCTATCAAATCGATTTGGCCGGATCAGCGACACCGCTGCCGACGCCGACATCCGCCTGCAGCTGACTTATAAAGAATATTCCACCCCGGGCGCCCGGCTGTCCGCGTTTGTAACCGCCATCAGCCTGTCGCTGATACCGTCGAGCGAAACAACTTATATAGAAGTCGGTGTCACCGCCACGGCCGCGGACGGCAAGGCGCGGTCTTACGAACTGGCAGACTCGGTCACACAGAAGCGTGGTCTGCCAGCCGCTTCCGGGTCTGCCGCCGGTGAGGTTCTGGCTATCAAACCGCAGCTGCGCAAAAACATCTTCCGCACGCTGGTAAACAACATGGTCAGTGACGGCTTTTTCACGGGTCGATGACCATGTCTGATCCTGTGTATGCGCTGAACCTGTTCGACGTCCGTGATAAAGACGAATACCTTGCCTATGTGCGCCGTTCTGCCGCTGAAGTGACAGCGCATGGCGGGCGGGTTGTTGCCATCGGCAGGTTCCGGGAAGCCGCCACCGGCGATATCGAACCGCGCAGTGTAATGATCGTGGTGGAATGGGAATCCCGCGACGCCTTCGACAGTTACTGCACTGATCCGCAGCTGGCGGATCTGCATCCGCACCGTGTAAACGGCACCGACAATTACATCTGGCACGTGTTCGACAAACTCGAAGACCTGCGCCCCATACTCAAGGCCTGAACATGCACAAGTTTTACTCTGTAATCGTCATGCTCATCACGCTCGCCGGCTGCGGCCAGGCGCCTCTCAAGCATGATGATTTTTTCACTCTGGATACCCATGTCGATATTCTGCGTATTGATGAAGCCGGGGATAAGGATTACCTGGACGACCCGGAGGTGCAGGTCAATCTGCTGAAAATGGAACAGGGCGGTCTGGATGCGGCATTTTTTATTCTGTATTCGGGTCAGGGCGATCTGACCCCGCAAGGGCAGGCGGCTGCTAAAGAAGAGGCGCTGGCGCGGTATGCCACCATCCGGCGCATGCTGGACATGCACCCGGACCGGATTGAACTGGCGCGCACCGTAGCCGCGGCCCGGGCTGTGCATGCTGATGGCAAGCTGGTGGCACTGCTGGGCATGGAGAACGGCTATCCGCTGGCAGGCGAACCCGCCAATTTGCAGGAATTTTACGACCTGGGTGTGCGGTATCTGGGCATCACCCACATGGGTCACAACTTTCTGGGGGATTCTGCCAACCCGCGCTATCAGAAAGGCGAGCCCGCCACGCGATACGGGGGGCTCAGTGACAGCGGCCGTGCGGTAGTGGCCGAAGCCAACCGCCTCGGCATCATGGTGGATGTGTCGCATGCGCATCGCAATACCACGCTGGACATAGCGCAGGCATCCACGGCACCGGTTATTGCCTCGCATTCGGCTATTCGCGCGCTCAACGATATTCCGCGCAATATGGATGACGACCAGTTGCGTGCGGTGCAATCCACCGGCGGTGTGGTGCAGGTGGTGGCTTTCAACAGTCATCTGCAGTTTGAAGCACCGCAACGCATGATGTCGCTGATGCGTATGTTTATGAAGCTGCAACTGCCGCCGGGCATGCCTGACCTTGATGCCATGGCGCCCGAAGTGCGCGAGGCTTATGAGAGCGGTTATACGGAGATCAACCAGAAGTGGCCCAAGGCAGCGGCTTCAGTCAGCGACTTTGTAGATCACATTGACTACGCAGTGAATCTTATCGGCATTGATCACGTTGGCATTGCCTCCGATTTTGGCGGCGGCGGTGGTATAAACGGCTGGCAGGATGCGGCCGAAACGCCGAATGTCACGGCAGAGCTTATTGCCCGCGGCTACAGCCGCAGCGATATTGAAAAACTGTGGGGCGGCAATCTGCTGCGGGTGATGGCCGAGGTGGAGAAGCTGGCGCAGCGCCAGACCACCGCGCGAACGAATTAGCGGTCCAGTTCCGCAAATGCGGCCCGTGTCATGTTCTCGTTGCCGTCCGCGGTGATATGCAGATTGTCCTCGATGCGTATGCCGCCGAAAGGCCGCAGTTGCTCCACGCGTGACCAGTTCACCATTGCGGCACCCGGTTTGTCGCGCAGTTCGGCGAGCAGTGAGTCAATAAAGTAAATACCCGGTTCGCAGGTAATGACGTTACCGGGTGCCAGCTTGCGGGTCAGACGCAGGTACTTGTCCTCCTCCGGAGGTGCTTCTTCATTGGGATCGCGGCGCGTATACAGAGCGCCGACATCATGCACCTGCAGGCCGAGGAAGTGGCCCAGGCCATGCGGGAAAAAAGTGCGTGACAGACCGGCCTCGGTAGCAGCTTCCGGTTGCGCATTGATCACCTCGATTTCACACAGCAGGCTGGTCAGCGCGTGATGTGCGGCATGGTGCAGTTCCCGATAGTCAACGCCCGACTGGGCCGCCTCGCACAGGCTGCGCTGCAGTTCATGCATGGCCTCGATAATGGAGCCGAACTCGGCATCATCGGAATAAGTGCGGGTAATGTCAGCGGCATAACCGTTGACGGCGTGGCCGGCGTCAATGAGCAGGCTGAGATTCTGGCCGCGGTCGCGGTCGAGCCGCTGGTAGTGCAGGGTGGCGCCGTGCTCGTTCAGGGCGACAATGGCGGGGTACGGCATCTCCGCGTCGGTGCTGCCACAGGCAGCGCGAAATGCCAGCTGAATTTCGTATTCACTGCCGCCGCCCATGAAACATTCGCGCGCCGCCAGATGCCCCCTGACGGCGATGCTGCTGGCGGCACGGATGTTGGCAATTTCCCATGCCGTTTTTACCGTGCGGTCTTCTTCCAGCAGCTGCAACAACTCGGGTGGATTTACTGCCTTGCTGCCGAAACCGTCCGCCTTGCTGAGTATTTCGCCGATAAAGGCGGTGCTCCGGCCGGTATCGCCAACGGCTTTGGCAATCGATTCCGGATTGGCATGTAACTCGATGTCGAGCCCGCCGGAATTCAGTAAGTCCGGCACGGCGGGAACGCGATACCAGTAGTCGGTGGGCGCATGCACCAGCAGGCGCGGTGTTTGCCCCGGGCTGACCAGCAGCACAGAACCCGGGTGCTCGGTCAGCGGCCCCCACTGCAGCAGCCAGGGATTCGCTTTGTAGGGCAGATGCTGATCGTCCTGGAACACCGGATGGGGATGGCCAGCCGCTATAATCAGCCTGTCGTAACCGCAGGCTGTGAGCGCCTGATCATAGCGCCGCTGCAGTTCGGCAATGTGTTGGGCGTAATGTTGCTGCGGCTCCGGCATGCAGGGACTATAAACCATGACCGATAACCGGGGGCTATTGATGTACAGACAACTTATGCCGGCAATGGTCGGCCTGCTGCTGGCCGGCGTGGCGGCTGCTGATCCGGCCCGGGTGCGAATTGACAGCGGTGAATTGCAGGGGGTGGCCACAGACGGCGTGGTGCATTTTCTGGGTATTCCTTATGCGGCTGCACCCTCAGGTGATTTGCGCTGGCGGCCGCCGCAGCTGGTGCAGGCCTGGGACGGGGTTCGCCCGGCCGATGCCATGGGCCACGCCTGTCCGCAACCGACCGGCAAGTACCAGGCGGACTGGGTCAACAATGCCATTGCCGCCGCCGGTATTGATGAGGACTGCCTGAACCTGAACATCTGGGCGCCCGCTGAGCACAGCGGCAGGCTGCCGGTAATGTTTTATATCCACGGCGGCAACATGCAATACGGTTCCAATGTCATGCCGCTGTATGACGGCACCGCACTGGCGCGCGAAGACGTAGTGGTGGTGTTTATCAATTATCGGCTTGGCTATTTGGGCCGTTTTGCGCATCCGGCGCTAAGCCGTCTGCAGGCCGATGAGCCGCTGGCCAATTACGGCTTGTTTGATCAGATCGCGGCGCTGGAATGGGTGCAAAACAACATCGCCGCTTTCGGCGGTGACCCGGACAATGTCACCATTTTCGGACACTCTGCCGGCGGCGTGTCCGTGAACTATCTGCTGACCACGCCGCAATCCGCGGGATTGTTCCACAAAGCCATTGCGCAGGGCAGCGGTGTGCTGATTGACCGGACCATGCACTTTCGCGAGACGGTTCCCGCTGCCGGCGCCACCGGTAATTCCAGTGAACAGGTGGGCACGGATCTGGCGGAAAACTTTGCCATCAGTCAGGGCAGTGACGCGGAAATCGTTGCGGCGCTGCGCGCGTTGTCATGGCAGCAGATTATTGAGTACCAGAACTCCAAACAATTGCCGTTCAACCCGGTGGTGGATGGCAGGGTGGTTGTTGATGACATAGCCAAAGTATTTGAGCGTGGTGAACAACATGACGTGCCGTACATTGGTGGTGCCAATAGCTGGGAATGGAATCAGATCGCCAATGTGCCACTGATTGGCAAGTGGTTTCTGGGTGGCGCACTGATTGAAGGGCTGAGCGACGAAGACCTGGCTGCCTTTGATGATCAGTGGACGCGTATCGGCCTGTCGCAGCGCTGGTTCGGTGAAGGACTGTTCTGGTCGTCCACGCGCTATCTCGGCAAACAGATGGCGAATGTCGCATCGCCGGCGTGGATCTATCGCGTGGATTACCAGCAGACTGCCGTGCGCGGACAATTTCCCGGTTCGGTGCATGGTCTGGAAATGCCCTATGTATTCGGCCAGATCAAAGAACATCCTGAATACCAGCGGCCGTCAGAGGCCGCCGCATTCCCACCGAGCGAGGAAGACCTGCGCTGGGGCGATACGGTGCGCGGTTACTGGCTCAACATGGCGAAACACGGCAATCCGAATGGCGCGTTCCAGGGTCGCCGCTTGCCGGAGTGGCCGGAGTACCGGCCTGATACAGACCTGACGCTGGTCATGGGCACGGAATTCAAACCGGTGGCCGGTCTCAACAAGGAAACGCTGGACTATCTGGAATACCGCGCGCTGGAGCGTCGCAAAGCCTACGATGCGTTATGATTGCGCCCCATTATGACTAAGCCCGTGTCCAGAGAAACAGTTCTCACCGGTATCACCACCACCGGAATCCCGCATCTCGGCAACTATGTCGGCGCCATTCGCCCGGCGATTGCCGCCAGTCACGGCGATGCCGTCAACTCGTTTTATTTTCTGGCGGACTATCACGCGCTGGTCAAGAACCGCGATCCGGCGCGGCTGCGTGAATCGAGCCTCGCAGTGGCGGCTACCTGGCTGGCACTGGGTCTGGATACTGACAAAGCGGTGTTCTACCGGCAGTCCGATATCCCGGAAATATCGGAGCTCGCCTGGATTATCAGCACCGTCACGGCCAAAGGGCTGATGAACCGCGCGCATGCCTACAAGGCAGCGGTGCAGGAGAATGAAGACAGCGGCTCCAAGGACCCGGACAAGGGTGTGACCATGGGGCTGTTCGGCTACCCGGTGCTGATGGCGGCGGACATTCTGATGTTCAGCGCGCATAAAGTGCCGGTGGGTAAAGACCAGATTCAGCACGTCGAAATGGCCCGCGATATCGCGCAGCGTTTCAACCATATCTACGGCGAGACCTTTGTCATTCCGGAAGC
>JAUIEY010000076.1 GCA_030429685.1 Gammaproteobacteria bacterium | reverse complement strand
GGGCATCCCCCGCGACAGTGGTCAGGAGGCCGTGGTGCTGCTGGTCGAATGCCGTGGCCGGCCGACTGCCGATATTGCCGCCGGCATTGCAGATGCCGTGCGCAGCAGTGTTGCGGCGGGTTTCGAAATAGAAGTGCACGCGGTGATGCTGCTGCGTTCCGGCAGTTTGCCGCGCACATCGAGCGGTAAACCACAACGTTCAGCGGCATTGCGCCAGTACCTCGAGGGCACATTGCGTGACCGGCAAATTGCTGCCGCACCCGGTATGCGCGCGGTAAAGCCCGGTGCTCCGGACGCTGCCGCGGACGACGTTTTGCAGCTTGTGCTGCAGATCTGGTCCGAGGTGCTCGGGGTTTCCAACCCTGCTCCCGACGCAGACTTTTTCGCGCAGGGCGGCGACTCGATGCTGGCTACGCAAATTGTCGCCCGGCTGAATGCGCAGCTCGGTACCGAGCTTGCGGTGCGGTCAGTATTCGAAGCCGACACCCCGGCCAGGCTGGCGCAGGCAGTGCGCGCGGCGGATCAGGCGGATGCTGTGCCCGCTCTGGCGGCGCAGTCTGATCAGCGGCAGCAACTTTCTTTTACCCAGGAACGCATGTGGTTCATGCACCAGCTTGCACCGGCCAGTCCTGCCTACAATGTGCCGCTGGCTATACGCCTGCGCGGCCATCTGGACCAGGCTGCGCTGGCGGCTGCTGTAGCAGCGGTTGTGCAGCGTCACGATGTACTGCGTGCCGGGTTTAGTGCGACCGCCAGCGGCGCTGTTGCCGCTACCGTGCAAAACCCGGCTACGCCGGAGATCGAGGTCGTCGACCTGCGGCCGAGCGCGGGCAGCTCGCCGCCGGAACTCGAGGCCACGCTCACCCGGCTGACCGGCCGGCCATTTGTGCTGGATCAGCCACCACTGGTGCGCTTCACGCTGCTGCACATCAGCGATGGCGATGCCATCCTGCTGTGTGTCATGCACCACATCATCAGTGATCAGTGGTCTTGCGCAATACTGGGACGCGAGCTGTCCATTGCCTACCGTGCTGCACTGGAAGGCACCGAGCCGCAGTTGCCGGACCTGACGCTGCAGTATTCCGACTTCGCGGTCTGGCAGCGGCAATGGTTCAGCGGCAAGCGCCGCCAGCGGCAATTGTCCTACTGGCGTCAGCAATTGCAGGGCCTGGAGCCGTTGCAGCTGAATGAAGATTTCCCGCGTCCGCGGCAACCGGATTTCCGCGGCGCGACAGTGCGCCGTTCTCTTGATGCGAGCCGGCTGGAAGGACTGGCGCGCCTGGCCGAGTCGCACGGCGCCAGCCTCAGCATGGTGATGGTTGCCGCACTTAAGGTGTTGCTGTTGCGGCATACCGGTACGACGGATATTGCCATTGGGTTGCCGATTGCGAACCGTCATCACCTCAGCAGCGAAAATCTGCTTGGCAGTTTCGTCAATACGCTGGTGTTACGCACTGATTTGTCCGGCAGTCCTGATTTCGCCGAAACACTGCGCCGGGTGCGCGAAGTTTCTTTGCAGGCGTATTCGCATCAGGACATGCCATTTGAAGTACTGGTGCGGGAACTGGAACTGCCGCATGACACCAGCCGCTCGCCGCTGTTTGATGTCATATTCAATATGATTAATACGCCCGCCAGAGGGATCGAGTTTCCGGGGCTGCGCTGGTCGCGTCTGGATTTCGATCGCGGTGCTGCACAATTTGATCTGGCGGTAAACGTGGATGCGCTGTATGACCCGGGCATAGCGTTTGAGTATGCGACGGCCCTGTTTGCCAGAGAGACCATCGAGCGCCTGGCGGATCATTTTCTGCGCATCCTGGACGTTGCCATGGCAGAAACTGCCCAGCCGGTCACCGCAATCGATCTGCTGGATGATTCCGATCGCGCCATGCTGCGGCAGTGGGGTCAGGGGCGGCCGGCGCCGGGTCCGGGACTGCCGGTACTGGTTGGCGACGGGATTGCCATGCAGGCGCAGCAGTCGCCGCAAGCGCCGGCCATCGTGGCCAGCAATTGCACACGCAGTTATGCCGAACTGGATGCCGCTGCCAACCGGCTGGCGATGGAAATACGCACGCGGCGTCTGGGGCGTGGCCACACCGTCGGGCTGTGTTTGCCGCGCTCCGGGCAACTGCCTGAAGTATTGCTCGGCGTCATGCGCAGCGGCGCCGCCTATGTACCGCTGGACCCTTCGTATCCGGTTGAGCGGCTGAAATTTCAGGCACAGGACGCGAATATTGATTTACTGATCGCAACCGAACAGAGCGCGAGCATACTCGACTGGCCGGCAGAGCAAACGCTGCTGCTCGATCGTGATCTTGCTGCCATTGAACGTCATGCGGGTCAGCCATTGCGGCCTGATCCGCAGCGCGATGCCGGCCCTGATGATCCTGCCTACATAATTTATACCTCTGGTTCCACGGGTTCGCCCAAGGGTGTGGTTGTGCCACACAAAGCAGTGGCCAATTTTCTTGCCAGCATGCGCACCGAACCGGGGCTGCAAGCCGACGACCGACTGCTGGCCGTTACCACGCTGAGTTTCGATATTGCAGTACTGGAACTGCTTTTGCCGCTGCTGCAAGGTGCCTGCGTGGTGGTGGCCGACGATACCCAGGCAAACGATGGCGCGGAACTGGCAGCGTTGCTGAGCAGACACGACATCACTGTGATGCAGGCCACGCCGTCGCGCTGGCGCATGCTGCTGGCCGCAGAATGGGCCGGCAAATCCGATCTGAGGGCGCTGATAGGCGGTGAACCGCTGCCGCCTGATCTGGCGCAGCAGCTAATCAGCCAATGCAGCGAATTGTGGAATATGTACGGACCCACCGAAGCCACGGTATGGGCAAGTTGCTGGCGTGTGCAGCCGGACAATATTTTGCCGGTATCGCTGGGCCGGCCGATTGCGGCCACAACGCTGCAGGTACTGGATGCAAATGGCCAGCCATGTGCTCCCGGTGTGCCGGGTGAACTCTGTATCGGCGGACAAAGCCTGGCGTCGGGCTATCACCGGCAGCCGGCCCTGACTGCCCTGCAGTTTGTGATTGCGGAAAGGTCTGCGATTTTTTCCGGCGCAACTATTTATCGCACCGGTGACCGGGTGCGCTGGCGACGGGACGGGCGACTGGAGCATCTGGGGCGGGTCGACGGCCAGCTCAAATTTCGTGGTTACCGCATCGAACCGGGCGAAATCGAAGCCCACCTGCAGCGTCTGGACGATATTTCACAGGCGCTGGTTATTGCTCATGCTGAACCGGGCGACGAGACTAAACTGCTTGCCTATATCGTTCCCGCCGACAGCAGCGCGGCAGGTGGTGCAGAAAGCTGGCGCGCCGCACTGCGCCAATGGTTGCCGGAATACATGGTGCCGCAGCATTTCATCGTGCTGGAAAACATCCCGACACTGCCCAACGGCAAGCTTGATCGGCATTCGCTGCCGCCACCACCGGCGGCCGCACCTGCGAATGGCGTGCAGGCTCGTCCGCAGTCGGTAAGTGAGCACGAATTGCTGGCTATCTGGCAGGCTGTGCTGCAGCGACATGATTTCGGTATATACGACAACTTTTTCGATGTCGGCGGTCACTCTCTTCTGGCGGTGAATCTGGTGCAGACAATTGCGACGGAGCTGCAGGTGGATTGTCCGCTCGCTTTGTTGTTTCAGTGCCCGACGGTTGCCAGCCTGAATGCAGCATTATTTGTGAATGGCACAACCGCACGTGATCTTACCGCGGTGCAATTGCTGGCTGCCGGTCCGGGTGTGCCGCTGTTCTGCCTGTCCGGCACCCACCTGTACAGCGAACTGGCAGCGGCATTGCCGACGGGTGTTCGCGTTTACGGGTTGCTGTCGGCAGCGGAAGCCGGCCTGCTCGGCAAAGGCAGCCGCTTGCCTGATGTCACAGCGCTCGCCCAACACTATGTTGCCACCATGCGGCGTTTGCAGCCGCAGGGACCTTACCGTCTGGCAGGTTTTTCTATCGGCGGTGTCGTTGCGTTTGAAGCTGCCTGTCAGCTGCGCGCTGCCGGCGAAGAGGTTGAGCTACTGGCTTTGCTGGATTGCGGTGCGCCGGGTTTCGGCTGGCGCCATGTGGTGCGCTGGCTGAAAAAACGGCTGCTGCAGTTTCGCCGCTTCGGGTGGGGCTATCTGGGCCGCATACGCCGGGAATTGCTGGCGGCCCGCTCGGTGGTGCAGCCCAAAGACGGCGATCCGTCGCCACCACCCGTTTATCCTGAATATGCGCGGGTGATACGCGGCTATCAGGCCGGCCACTGGGACGCACCGCTGCTGTTTCTGCAGGCCGACGGTGATCCGATCAGGGAGCCGGGTTACGGCTGGCAGCGGCATGCGCCGCAACTTGTGGTCGAACGGATACCGGGCGAGCACATGGATTTGTTGCACGGTGCTGCTGTGCTGCAGATTGCACGGCGGCTGCAACTGGAATTTGACAAAGTACGCGAACATTCGCCTGCAGATAGCGAACTGCGCTACAGTTCAACTGTCGAATCACCTTAAAATCTAAGAGGTTGAGGACTATGCGAAAAACGTTTTACCCATGGCTGGCTGCAGCTGCGATGTTGACGCTCGCTGGTTGTGCCGGCATGTCCTCTCCCGGTACGGCGGATATCGACGCTCCGCCCGCGGTGACCACCGATTACATTATTGCGCCGGGCGCAGTATTAAATGTGTTTGTCTGGCAGCATCCGGACCTGTCGACCACCGTGCCGGTGCGGCCCGACGGCAAGATTTCCACGCCGCTGGTGGAAGACATGATCGCGGCGGGCAAAACGCCCACAGCGCTGGCCCGCGATATGGAGGCCGTGCTGGCAAAATATATCCGGCAGCCTACCGTGAATGTGATCATGGACACGGCTTCGCCGAGCTTTCAGCAGCAGGTGCGGGTTGTGGGGCAGGCTGCCAACCCGCAGGCACTCGCGTACAGTGAAGGCATGACCCTGCTGGATGTAATGATTCAGGTAGGCGGTCTGGGGGAATTTGCTGCGGGTAACCGGGCCAAGCTTATGCGCCGCACCGCCGATGGTCAGGCCGAAGTGCGGCTGCGCCTCGATGCACTGCTGAATGGCGGTGATATGCGGCAGAACATTGCGATACAGCCCGGCGATGTCATTATCATTCCCGAGGCGCGCTTCTAGTGGATCAGACCCTGCACCAATTGCTGACCGAACTGCGTGGCGCATGGCGGTTCCGCTGGATTGCCATGTCCGCCGCATGGCTGGTTGGTATTGCAGGTATGGTGCTCGCCCTGACTGTCCCGGATCGTTTTGAGGCCCGTGCCCAGGTTTTTGTTGACACCCGTGACCCGCTGATTACTTCGCCATCGCGCGGCGGCGACGCCGAGGTGAGCGTCGCTTATGTGCGGCGCCTGCTGCTTTCCACGCCCAACCTTGAGCAGGTCGCGCGGCAGACTGCGCTGGACCAGCGGGCGGAAACCGCTCAGGATTTTCAGTATCTGATCAGCGCTCTGCAGCAGCAGATCGAGGTATCGCAGGTCGGCCGCGGCGGCTTTGAAGCCAATCTCTATACCATTGCCTATCGTGATACTGATCGCGCAATTGCCCAGAACGTAGTGCAGGTGCTGCTGGACTCTTTCCAGCAGCAATCCCTCGAAGGTGATTTGCGTGACGATATTCAGGCGCTAGCGTTTCTTGACCAGCAAATCGCCGACTATCGCCGCCGCCTGGAAGAAGCAGAAGCCCGGGTAGCTGATTTTCGCCGCCGCAATGCGGGCCTGGTAGGCGGCGAAGGCGATTTCTTTAACCGGCTGGCCAGACTGCAGGACGAATTACGGCAGGTGACTACGGATCTGCGTATTGCCCGCGAAACCCGCGCGGCACTCCAGGCGCAGTTCAGCGGGTCAGGCGATGGCAATGGTCAGGGTGGTTCGGCCGCGGCAGGTCTGCTGGAGCTGGAAAACCAGGTGGTACAGGCGGAACGACAACTTGACGAGCTGCGCCTGCGCTATACCGACGCGCACCCTTCGGTTATTTCCGCGCAGGAAACTCTGCAGGCATTGCAGGTGCGACTGGATAAGCGTCGCAAGGAAATCGGACCGCTAAGCGTAACCAGTGCTTCGGGTACCGTGCTGGAGAATTTCAGTATGGCGCTTACTGAGGCCGAGATTGCTGTCAATGAACTGGCAGGCCGCCAGCGCGACCTGCAACAGCGTGTCGCCGAGCTGCAGGCGAAAGTTGAGATAGCGCCGCAACTGGAAGCGGAACTGGCAGGTCTGAATCGGGATCATGATGTGCTGCGGGAACAATATGAGAACCTGCTGGAGCGGCGTGAATTGCTGAGTTTCGATATTGACCGCAAGCGACAGGGCCGGCAGATCGAATTCAACATTATCGAACCGCCGCTGGCGCCCGAGTTTCCGGTCGAGCCGAACCGGCGCATGCTGCTGTTTCTGGCGCTGGTGGCGGCACTGGGTGCCGGCGCCGGGCTCGCCTTTATCCTGCACCAGCTGAGGCCGGTATTTATTACCGGTAGAATGGTTTACCAGGAACTGGGTATCCCGGTGCTAGGTTCGGTTTCCATGACCTGGACCGAGCACGCCACCGCGGAAAGGCGTCGTACCGAACTGATATTCGGCAGCGGGCTGTTGCTGCTCGTCGGCGTATTTGCAGTCATGTTTGTTGCGCTTCCCTATCTGAGCCTGATTACACGGTAGTTGAAGGTATGAGCCTGGAGCAGGAAGACAACGTCAGTTTTGTAGAGAAGGCACTCAGCCGCCTCAAGCGTCAGCAGCAGGAATCGCTGCCGGTCGGCGAGATACGCGAACAGCAACCAGCCGCGGCGGAACCCGTAAAAACCGCGACCACTGGTGCCGAACCTCCCGATCACACTCGTTCCACCCGCTTTATCGCGGTTGAGCGCGAGCGCCTGCGCGCAGAGGGCTTTCTGGCTTCTGATCGGTACCGCCGGCAGCTGGCCGACGAATACCGGATTATCAAGCGACCGCTGATAGCGAATGCTTTTGGCATAGGTGCGCCGCGTGTTGATGATGGCAATCTGATTCTGGTCAGCAGCGCCATGTCCGGCGAGGGCAAAACGCACACCTGCATTAATCTGGCGCTGAGCCTGTCAGCGGAGCAGGATCGCACTGTATTGCTGGTAGACGGCGATGTGGCTAAACCGCACATCAGCAGACTGTTCGGCGTTGCCGATCAGCCCGGCCTGCTGGATGCGCTGGGTGATGAGCGTCGCCCGCTCGATGAATTGCTGATACGAACTGACATACCCGGGCTGGTACTGCTGCCGGCCGGCCGCTGGTCCGAATACACCACCGAGCTGCTGGCCAGTGATCGCATGCGCGAGCTTTGTCACGAACTGGCAGGGCGGTACCGCGACCGGATTATTCTGTTCGATTCGCCACCGCTGCTGGCGACGACGGAGGCGCAGGCTATCGCGCAGTCGGTCGGCCAGATTGCGCTGGTGATTGCCGAGAACATGACGCCGCGTGAAAACGTACGCGCTGCGCTGGAATTGCTGGACAAGAGTAAACCTATCAACGCTATTCTGAACAAAAGCCGGCGACCGATCATCGGCGGGTATCACTATGGAGGTTACGGCTATGGCCAGAACTCAGATGCAGACGGCGCAGCAGACAGCAAACCGCAAACCTGACCGAATTGACCAGGGTGCGCGCGGCACCGCCGCGCTGCTGGCATGTGCACTGCCGGTGTTTGCCGGTGCCGCCGAGGTGGATTTTTCGCCGCGAGTCGAACTTGGCCAGAACTGGACTGACAATGTCGCGCTGACCGGCAGCGGCATGGAAGATTCTGAATGGATTACTGAACTGAGCCCCGGTTTCACGGTGAGTGTAGAAGGCCCGAAACTGACGGCTGATCTCGATTATCAGATGCAGATTCTGCGGTTTAACGACAACAGCGATCTGAATGAGGTGTTCAGCCGTCTTGATGCTGCGGGCAAACTCGAAGTCCTGCCCGAAGCCGCATTTATTGACGCCTTTGCCCGCTACGATCAGCAGAATGTTGATACCGAGGGCCGGCAGGCCTTCAGCAATTTTTTCGCTACTGACAATCGCACCGATTATGCTGTGGTTGGCGTCAGTCCTTACCACCAGGGCAGCTGGGGCAGCTGGGGAGAGAGTCTGGTGCGCGTGACAGCGTACGGTATTCGCTATCGCAACACTGATACCGGAGCCACGCAGCCGGTGGACTCCGACAATATTGAAGTTGCCGGCACCCTGGGCAGTCCGGAAGGTTCCCGCGGGCTGAACTGGCGCGTCAGCGGCAGTTTCAACGGTACCGATTTTGATATGGGCCGCGACTTCAAATACACCCAGGCTTTTGGCGACCTGTCGGTGCCGCTGGGTTTTCGTTCCCGGCTCACGGCAAGGGCAGGCGCAGAATCTGACGTGGCGGAAGATTCCAGCGATGGCGGTCTGGACGAATCACTGTGGATGCTGGGCTTTATCTGGAAGCCCAGTGAGCTGCAAAGTCTGGAGGTTCGCGGCGGCGATCGCTTTTACGGCTCGGCGTGGGAAGCCAGTTGGCAGCGGCGCGGTTCCAAGGGGGAGTTGTCGGTTGAATACACCGAAGACCCCACTACCTCCAGTGGCGTGCTTGGCGACGATGATCTGTTCTTGCCCGGCTTTCCGACCATTGATATCGGCTCACTGGATAACCGGGTGTTTTTACAAAAGCGTCTGTCAGGCAATGCCAGCTATGAGTTCACCCGCTCCATACTGGCGGCCCGGGTCTATTCTGATCGTCGCGAATTTCTCGATATGCTCGGCGGGGAGGAAGACAGTATTGGTTTTACGCTGTCATATGACTGGGATGCCGCAACCCGGACCCGCGTTGGCGCCACTGTAAACCTGGAAGAGCGCGAGTTCGAGTCCAGTCGCAAGGACGAATATGCGGAAGTCAATGTGCGGGTTACCCGGCAGATAAATAAAATCGTGTCTGCCGAATTGCGCCTCAGTCACCTGCTGCGCGTAGCTCAAGCGCCGCCAAGTGGGGCGCGTGATCGCTAAGAGCGAAGCCGCGATCGACCTCGTAGCCGCTCCCGAAC
>JAUIEY010000075.1 GCA_030429685.1 Gammaproteobacteria bacterium | reverse complement strand
CCAGCATCACCTCTTCGCTCGGCAACAGCGGGCCCTGTTCCAGCGGGTTCTCGGTACTGGTGGCAACAATTCGGGAGGCGCCGATGCTGACCGTGACATCCTGCGCGCCGGACTTGCCACGCAGGCGGCTCAGGTAGATGTACATGTCGCCGTCGCTGACGCCGACCAGGCCTTCGGCCAGCCGCCGGGTTTCTTCGAGGTTGCCGCGTATGCGCACATCAAGCGCCACGCGGCTCAGTTCCAGCGCATCACCGAGGCCGCGCTCAACCTGCAGATCAAACCATGAATCAATGCCCTGATTCAGGAATTGCACGGCATAGAAATACACCACTGCCATCGGCACAATAACCAGCGCGGCGAATGCAGCCACCAGGCGTGCCTTGAGACGCGCGCCGGTAACGCGCTGACGGTAGTCACGCCAGAGCCTGACGAGGTTGCCGCCGATCAGCGCAACCAGCACCAGCACGCCGATAATGTTGACGATTAATATGGCCTGGTAGGAATCACCGAATTCAGCGTCACCGCTACTGATCGCGCTGAGCATGCTCAGGCCGGTCAGTGCCAGCGCCAGTGCAGCGACCAGCAGTACAGTAACCGCGTTGCGCCTCAGGCGTTTGGTATCCATCGGAACCAGTCGCTTTCGAGACTGAAATCACCGCGCCAGAAAGTCAGCATGGCCAGCGGACCCGGCAGTTTCTGCCAGTCCAGCACAGCACGCATGCCGATTTCGTAGCTGCCCGGGTCCGCCCTCAGGCTAGCGTCAGTAAGGCGAAAATCGCGCACCTGACCCAGATAGCGCAATGCTGAAAACAGGGTCGCGTAGCTGTTCACTGTTTGTTCGCCCACATCGCGAACCACATAGCGCTGACTCAGCGACAGGTATTCCAGTTCGAAATCCTGCTGCGCGGTACTGATTAGTTCATCAACCCAGAAACGCCGCGCGCGGGTAATTTCATACTGAAACGCAATACGCAGGGTAACGCCGCTTTTAAGCGCTTCGAGTGCCTCGTCGTTGAGTTCCAGGTCTATGCGTGCATCCACCAGCCAGACGCCCGACTCCTGCCGCGCGGCTGCGTTGATGACCTCGAAACGGCCATCCGCTGCCTGCGCCACCGGCATGACCAGCAGCGCCGGCAACAAGAGCTGGCAAAACTTGCGCACAACACAAAACATAGAAGTAAACCGACAGAAACAGGTCTCTATCCGGCGACCCGCTCCATTAAAGCATAATAAAAACCGTCTGATTGCTGTTGCCCGGGCAGCACATGCACGCCATGGACAGCCGGCACTGCCGCCTGCGCAGCAACCGGAGCCGTCAGCGGCAGCACCCTGGCGGTGGTTTCGCCGGCGGTGAATGCCGCAACCACGGCGTCGTTTTCCGCGCGCAACACCGAACAGGTGGAATACAGCAGAAGCCCGCCGGGTTGCAGCAGTTTCCACAGCGCCTGCAACAAAGCCTGCTGGGTGCGTTGCAAAGTTTCGATGTCGGTGGCGCGGCGCAAATAACGGATATCGGGATGTCGCCGCAACACGCCGGTGGCGGAACACGGTGCGTCCACCAGTATGCGATCGTAAGGTTCGCCGTCCCACCATTGCTGCGGCTGCAGGGCGTCGCCACACAACACATCGGCGGACAACTGCAGGCGTTGCAAATTGTCTTCCACGCGCTGCAGCCGCGCGGCGGATTCATCCAGCGCGGTCAGCTTTGCCTGATTGGCAACCGCCTCAAGTATGTGCGCGGTTTTGCCGCCCGGCGCAGCGCAGGCGTCCAGCACCCGCATGCCGGGCTGCACATCCAGCAGCAGCGCCGCCCATTGCGAGGCGGCATCCTGCACACTGCAGTCGCCGGCGCTGAAACCCGGCAGACTGTCCACCGCGACGGGCGCGTCCAGCAACACCGCGGCGGGCAACTGCGACACGGGCACGCCGGCGCTTATTGGCAGGTCGCTCAGCCGCGCCAGCCAGTTTTCGCGCGTGGTGCGGGCAAGATTGATGCGCAGCCACATGGGCGCCTGCTGATTGCCGGCTTCGACGATGCGCTGCCAGTCTTCGGGCCAGTCCTGCTGCAACTGTTCGAGCAGCCAGGCGGGATGCAGCCAGCGGGCTTCGGCATCGTGATGGGCAGCGGCCAGCAGGTCATCACGCTCGCGCAAAAACCGGCGCAGCAGGGCATTCACCAGACCGCGCATGCCGGGGCGGCCGAGTGCGCGCGTGGCATCAACACTAGCCGAAACAACGGCATAGTCGGGCTGCGGCGAATCCGTCAGTGCGAACAGCGCGTTGGACAGCAGCGCTTCGACAATCAGGTCACGGCGGCGCAGCGGCCGCTCGAGCAGGCGCTGCAAAATATAGCGGTTGCGCAGATGCGTGCGCAGGGTGCCGTAGACCTGCGCGCGCACAAAGGCACGCTCGCGTGCCTCGAGCTGGTCGGCGCCCGCCGCGCTGAACGCTGCGTCGGTATTGCGACCGCCGTGAATCACGCTGTCGATGACCGTCGCCGCGATCGCGCGGGTATTGCTCATCTGCCGAGCTGCAGCCCGTCAAGCTGCATCGTACCGGCCAGCTGTTTGCCGCTCACCGGTTTGCGCCCGGGCATCTGCACAGACTGCAGCAACAGCGCACCGGCGCCCGTTTGCACACACAACGCATCCCCCTCAAGACCAAGCACATAGCCGGGCTCTAACGACGAATTAAATCTGGTGTCTGACACCGCGGACATGAGGCAGCGGAGGGGCTGGCCGTGCAGGATGGTTTGCGCCACCGGCCAGGGATTAAAAGCGCGGATGCGCCGGTCAATCTCGGCTGCGCTCTGCTGCCAGTCAATGATGCCATCGGCCTTGCGCAACCGCGGCGCGTAGGTCACTCCCGCATCCGGTTGCGGCTCAGCCTGCAGACTGCCGTCGAGCAGTGCCGCAAGATTCTGTTCGAGCAGTGCCGCGCCGAGTTGCGCCAGCCGGTCATGCAGACTGCCGCCGGTGTCATCCGCATTGATGTCAGTGGTCACACGAGCGTAAACCGCGCCGGTGTCCAGACCTGCTTCCATTTGCATCAGGCTCACGCCGGTCTCGCTGTCGCCGGCAAGGATTGCGGTCTGAATGGGCGCAGCGCCGCGCCAGCGCGGCAGCAGGGACGCATGCAGGTTTACGCAACCATGCTGCGGAATGGCCAGCACCGCTTCGGGCAATAGTTGCCCGTATGCCGCCACCACCATCAGGTCCGCGGTCAGCGCCCTGAGCTGCGCCTGCACCAGCGACTCACTGAGTTTTTCCGGTTGCATTACCCGCAAGCCGGCCTGTTCGGCCGCCGCTTTGACGGGACCGGGACGCAACTGCCGGCCACGGCCGGCCGGGCGGTCGGGCTGGGTCAGCACCGCCACCACATCATGGGGCGAACGCAGCAGGCTGCGCAGGGCGGGCACCGCGAAATCGGGTGAACCGGCATAAATGATGCGTGCCATATAAGCAGGATCCGGCGCAGCGCAGCCGGCTTACAGGGCCTGCCGCGCGCCGGCGCCGGCTTCGCGCTTGCGGGCCTTGGCGAGCTTTTTCTTCAGCCGCCGGCGTTTCATGTCCGAGAGGTAATCGACAAACAGTTTGCCCTCAAGGTGGTCCATCTCATGCTGGATACATACCGCCAGCAGGCCGTCGGCGTCCATTTCGAAGCTCTCCCCGGCACGGTTGAGGGCGCGGACACGGATCTGCTCGGCGCGCTCTACCGCTTCATAAATTTCCGGCACCGACAGGCAACCCTCATCGTTTTTGGCCGAACCCGCGGCCGTCAGTATCTCCGGGTTGATAAACACCAGCGGCGCCGAGCGATCTTCGGAGATATCAATCACCAGCAAGCGCCGGTGCACGTCCACCTGGGTTGCCGCCAAACCAATACCGGGAGCGGCATACATGGTCTCCAGCATATCGTCCGCGAGTTTGCGGATGGCATCGTCGACTGCCGCCACAGGCTCCGCCACGGTGCGCAGCCGCGGGTCGGGATATTCGAGAATTTCCAGTAATGCCATGGTTTTACCTGCTATTGCACTGGATTCCTGCTGTGAAATAGCGTCTACTTTATGTTATATGAGCGTGATAGCTGCCCGTGTGCGCCCGGGGGCGGAAAGCTGAGGCCGGAACCGGTTCACAGTTTCCCTGCCCGGGGTTGGGCAGAATTATAGCAATGCCGCTCTAGGTGGTCGGCATGCTGTTTACTAGGGATGGAGCGCCAATGAAAAGCTGCCTGAACGCTGGTACATGGAAGACCCTGCGTAGTGCACTGTTTGCCGCCCTGCTGGTCGTCGCGACCGGTGCGGCCGGCCAGTCCGGGGATACGATCGAACTGAACCCGGAGCATCCTGACCGCTATGTCGTGGTCAAGGGCGATACGCTGTGGGATATCTCGGCCATGTTCCTCAAGGAACCGTGGTACTGGCCGGAGATCTGGTACGTCAACCCGCAGATCGAGAACCCACACCTTATATATCCCGGCGATGTGCTGACCCTGGTCTACGTCGACGGCAAACCGCAGCTGCGGCTGACCCGCGGCGACGGCACGGCGCGGCTGTCACCCAGAGTGCGCGCCGAAGATCGCGATGCCGCCATCACCGCTATCCCGTACAGCGTGATTGAACCCTTCCTGCGCGGCGGCATGGTGATGAGCAAGGATGAGGCCGATGCGCTGCCCTATGTGGTAGCGCTGCGGGATCATTTAATTGCCGGCGCCGGCCACGAAGTTTATGTCAGCGATCTAAACGACAGCACGCCGCTCGGCACCGAATATGCGGTGCTGCGCCTCGACGACAAACTCAAGGATCCTGATACCGGCGATGTGCTCGGTTATGAGGTGATTTTTATCGGTGATGCCGAGCTGCGCGGCACCGGCAGTCCGGACACGCTGTTCCTGACCGACACCGATCGCGAAGCCATGCGCGGCGACAAGATCCGGGCGATTGACACCAGCTTGCCGCTGAATTTCTATCCGCAGGCACCGACGCGGGATGTCAACGGCACCATCATCTCGGTGCTGGACGGCGTGGCGCTGATCGGTCAGTACCAGATGATTATCATCAATCGCGGCAGCGATGACGGCCTTACAGCCGGCAGCGTGCTGGCGGTATGGCAGCGCGGCGAGAAAGTTCGTGATCCAAATGCCGGCGGCTTGGGCAAAAAAGTGCAGTTGCCCGACACCTTTGCAGGTAATGTAATGGTGGTGAAGGCCTACGATGATGTCAGCTATGCGCTGGTCATGGAGGCCGTTTCGGAAATGCGCGTCGGTGACCGGGCCAAAAATCCGTGACCGGTATGGCATGAACATGCCGCACTGAGCAGGCCTGTTAGCAAAAAGGCGCGCATCGAAAGAGGTGTGCGCCTTTTTTTATGTCTGCTGACGACTGGCTTGAACAACCCGATCACCACCTGCTGACGCTCGATGACGCGCGTTACCCGCCGCTGCTGCGCGATACCCCGCGCCCGCCGGCACAGCTCTATGTAGCCGGCGACCCGGATGTACTGAGCCTGCCGCAGCTGGCCATAGTCGGCAGCCGCAACGCCACCTCCGGCGGGCTTGAGACAGCACAGCAGTTTGCAGCCTTTCTGGCCGACTGCGGGCTGACCATCACCAGCGGTTTGGCGCTGGGTATAGACGCTGCGGCGCACAGTGGCGCCCTGGCGACAGGCGGTCTGACCGTTGCCGTGCTCGGCACCGGCCCGGACGCTATCTATCCGCCGGCTAATGCCGCACTGGCACAGCAGGTGCAAGGCAACGGCGCGCTGGTGTCCGAGCATCCGCCCGGCACGCCGGTGCGCCGGCACCGCTTTCCGCAACGCAACCGCATCATCGCCGGGCTCAGCCTCGGCACCCTGGTGGTGGAGGCCGGCCTCAACAGCGGATCGCTCATAACGGCGCGCTATGCCGGCGATTTCGGCCGCGAGGTATTTGCCATTCCGGGTTCCATCCACAACCCGCTCAGCAAGGGTTGCCATCAACTGATCCGGCAGGGCGCTAAACTTGTCGAGCAGGCTGCCGACATAATAGAAGAGATCGGTTTATTGGCGCGCGCGATGACCCCCGAGTCCCGGCCCGACACAGAACGATCAGTCCTTACCGAAACCGCCGTGCCGGCGGATCCGGATCACGCACAACTGCTTAATCACATGGGCCACGACCCGGTCACCATTGACGGGCTCGCCAGGCGCAGCGGATTGACGGCAGAAGAGCTTTCCTCCATGCTCCTGATCCTGGAGCTGCAGGGCAGAGTTGAAGCTTTGCCCGGAGGCCGCTTCCAGCAAACCATCAAGATGGGCCACGGGATGGGTCAGGCGCAATGAACGAAACAGTACTCGATGTACTCATGTACCTCTTCGAGAATTTTTCCGAACAAGAGTTCGAACACACACCGGATCAGGTGGTGCTGCGGGACGAGCTCCTGCAGGCCGGCTTCGGTGAGTTCGAAGTCGACCGCGCGCTTGACTGGCTGGAGGAACTGGCCACCACCGACGCGGAACCGTTTGCCAACAAACCGGCAGAACGCTCGGCGCGCATCTACAATGCCCATGAACTGGCCCGGCTGGATACCGAATGCCGCGGCTACCTGGCTTATCTGGAGCAGATTGGCATCCTCTCACCGGTGCAGCGCGAAGTCGTGCTGGACCGGCTGATGGCGCTCGACACTCTGGATATCGAGGTCGAGCAGGTCAAATGGGTGGTGCTTATGGTGCTGTTCAGTCAGCCCGGCCAGGAGTCTGCGTTCGCCCGCATGGAAGATCTTGTTTTTGAAGAGGTAAGCGGCGCCCTGCATTGATTTTTGCCATTCCGACAGCCGGATTTTTTCACCAGCCGCGGCCATGCCCGCGGTTTGTCGCGTCAGGGGCAGTCAAAACCGCTGACGCAGCTTTTTCGAATCAAAGAACATGAGCAACAGCGTTGTAGTCGTCGAATCACCGGCCAAAGCCAAGACTATTGAAAAATACCTTGGCCCCGGATTTAAGGTGCTGGCCTCTTACGGTCACGTGCGTGATCTCGTGCCCAAGGAAGGCGCAGTCGATCCCGAGAACGGCTATGCGATGCGCTACGACGTCATCGAGCGCAATGAAAAACATGTCAAGGCAATAGAAAAAGCGCTTAAGAAAGCCGACACCCTGTGCCTCGCCACTGACCCCGATCGCGAGGGTGAGGCCATCTCCTGGCACCTGCACGAACTGCTTAAGGAAAAAGGCGCGCTCAAAGGCAAAGACGTCAAGCGCGTGGTGTTTTATGAAATCACCAAAAATTCGGTGCAGGAGTCCATGGACAACCCGCGCGAATTGTCGGCTTCACTTATAGATGCCCAGCAGGCGCGCCGCGCGCTGGATTATCTCTACGGCTTCAACCTGTCGCCGTTGCTGTGGAAAAAGATCATGCCCAAATTGTCCGCCGGCCGCGTGCAAAGTCCGGCATTGCGCATGATTGTCGAGCGCGAAGAAGAAATCGAAGCGTTCAAACCGCGCGAGTACTGGACACTGGAAGGCGAGGTCGGCGCCGGCGATGCGGCCTTTGCCGCCCGGCTGGCCGAATTCCAGGGCGACAAGGTCGAGCAGTTCAGTTTCGAGAATGAAACCGCCGCCACGGCCGCGCGGGATGCCGTGCTTGCCGCGGCTGACGGCAAGGTCAGGGTTTCCAAGATTGACAAGAAGCAGCGCCGCCGCAACCCGGCCGCGCCGTTCACCACCTCGACCATGCAGCAGGAGGCTGCACGCAAGCTGGGTTTTAACACCCAGCGCACCATGCGCACTGCGCAGAGCCTGTATGAAGGCGTGGAAACCGACGAGGGCACCGTCGGCCTCATCACCTACATGCGTACCGACTCGGTCTCGCTGGCGGCAGAGGCCGTAAGTGAGATTCGCGACCTTATTGCACAGCGCTATGGCAGCGAAAACGTGCCGGATGAGGCGCGTACCTACAAAACCAAGTCCAAAAACGCCCAGGAAGCACATGAAGGTATCCGGCCGACCAGCGCCATGCGCACACCGGAAGACATGCAGAAATACCTGGAGTCCGATCAGTTCAAGCTGTATTCGCTGATCTGGAAACGCACTGTGGCCTGCCAGATGGTACCGGCGCTGTTCAACACAGTTGCGATTGACATGGTGCCGCAAGGCAAGCCCGCTACCGCGCGACTGCGCGCTACCGGTTCCACGCTGGTCGAACCGGGCTTTATTGCCGTGTACCAGGAAGGTTCCGATGACGTCAAAGATGACGAGGCCGACAAAACCCTGCCGCCGGTGGAAGTTGATCAGGTGTTGAACCTGCAGGAATTCAAGGCCGACCAGCACTTTACCGATCCACCACCGCGCTACACCGAAGCCAGCCTGGTCAAGACTCTGGAAGAATACGGCATCGGCCGACCTTCAACCTACGCCAGTATTATTTCGACGCTGAAGAATCGCGAATATGTCGAAATGGACAGCAAACGGTTTATACCCACTGATGTCGGTCGCATTGTCAGTGATTTTCTGAGCAATCACTTTTCCAAGTACGTGGATTACGATTTCACCGCTAACCTGGAAGACGAGCTCGACGAAATTTCACGCGGTGAGCGCGAATGGATACCGGTGCTGGAAGAATTCTGGACACCGTTCCATGACCTCGTCGAGGACAAGGAAGAAAACGTCACGCGCGAAGAAGCGGCGCAGGCCCGCCAGCTCGGTACCGATCCGAAAAGCGGCAAGCCGGTGTCGGTGCGCATGGGACGCTACGGCCCCTTTGTGCAGATCGGCACCAAGGATGACGAGGAAAAGCCCAAGTTTGCCGGTCTGCGGCCCGGCCAGAAGATAGCCACCATCACTTTTGCAGAAGCGATGGAGCTGTTCAAGCTGCCGCGTCACCTGGGGGAAACTCCCGAGGGTGAAAAGGTATCCGCCAGCATCGGCCGCTTCGGCCCGTATGTGCGCTACGACAACAAATTTGTTTCCATCCGCGGTGACGACCCTTACACCATCACGCTGGAAGCCGCGCTGGAATTCATCAAGCAGAAGAAAATCGACGATGCCAACAAGCTGATACTCGATTTCCCGGATGACGGCATCCAGGTGCTGAACGGCCGCTACGGA
>JAUIEY010000074.1 GCA_030429685.1 Gammaproteobacteria bacterium | reverse complement strand
CGGCACTGGCCCGGCGGGACCGGGTCGGCAGCGAGCAGGCGATCACTGGTTGACTCGGTCTGCCACAGCACTTCCAGCTCGGCCAGCCGCTGACTGGCAGCCGGCGACAACGCCCTGCGGATTGCTCGCTCGTCCAGCAGTTCGGCAGGCTGTGCCAGGCGATATCCCCTGCCTTTCACGGCCTGCACTTCAACGCCAAGCGCGGCGAGCTGCTGCATGGTTTTCCATACTGCGGCGCGGGTCAGGCCCAGTTCAGCCGCCAGTGCCGTGCCCGAATGCAATTCCGCGTCCGCCAGCAGACGCAACAGGTTTTGCTGGGTGGCCTGCACGTTAGCCGGAGCGGTTTAACAGGCTGAAGCGGATATCCGGCGACTTGCCACCGGTCAGCAGCGCGCGCAGATTGGAGCGATGCGTAAAGGCGATGAACAGCGCAACCAGGGCAGTAAAAATCAGCAGGTTGCCGGCCGCCTCGCCGGCCATCAGCACAACCCAGACCGGCACCGCGGCAGCAGCCAGCACCGTGGCCAGACCGACATAGCCGACCAGCAACAAAGTGGCACACCAGGTCAGCATGGCCGGTACCAGAGCCAGTGGCGCAATCACAGCCAACACACCGAGCACCGTGGCCGCACCTTTGCCGCCGGCAAATTCAAACCAGACCGGATAGCAATGCCCGAATATCACTGCAGCCGCACAGGCGTAAGTCAGCCATTCGCGGGTAACCGCCGGATCCGGTTCGATCCCGCCAAGCGCCAGACCCGGCAGCAACAATACGGGTAACACGCCCTTGCCAATATCAATGATCATCACCAGCAGGGCAAAGGTTTTGCCCTGCGTCCGCAGGGCATTGGTGCCGCCGGCATTGCCGCTGCCGACTTTGCGAATATCCACACCACCATACAGGCGGCCGACCAGCAGGGCGCCGTTAACAGAACCTACCAGGTAGCTGATAAAAACTTTTAACCCTAGCTCGAGCAAAAAATGACCCCCCGCGAATCGCTGCCAATTGTAGCACCGCGGCCGCCGCGCGCCGGATCAGCCGCTCAGTCGAAACGGTAATTGGGTGTCGAGCGGGAAATCTCCAGTTCCGCTTCGTTCATGTTTGTCGGAATGTCCTCGAATAAGGGCGTAGACATGTAGCGCTCACCGGTATCGGGAAGCATGCAGAGCACATTGCTGCCGGGTTCTGCCGTGGCGCATATCTGCAGCGCCCCCGCCAGCGTGGCGCCACTGGAAATACCGGCAAAAATGCCTTCCTGCCGCGCCAGGTTCATTGCCGCCGCCAGCGCATCCTTGCCGTTGATCGGCAACACCTGGTTGGCAAGTTCCAGACCCAGAGCGTCTTCTGTCAGCTGGGGAATGAAATCCGGCGTCCAGCCCTGCATCGGGTGCGGACTGAAACTCGGGTGACTCGCCGCGGGTGAACCGTCGGCGAACCGCTCCTGCTCCACACCGCTGGCAACCAGTTGCGCGTTGTCAGGTTCGCAGAGAATGATTCTGGTGTCCGGCCGCTCTTTGCGCAGCACCCTGCCGACGCCCTTCAGGGTGCCGCCGGTGCCATAACCGGTAACCCAGTAATCCAGCCGCTCGCCCGCAAAGGCCTCGAGAATCTCTGCCGCGGTGGTGCGGCTGTGCATGTCCGCGTTGGCTTCATTTTCGAACTGCCGGGTCAGAAACCAGCCATGCTCCGCCGCCAATTCCTTGGCCTTGTTAATCATGCCGCTGCCTTTCTGCGCCGCCGGGGTCAGCACCACTTTGGCGCCAAGAAAGCGCATGATGCGCCGCCGCTCAACGCTGAAGCTTTCCGCCATCACGCAGACAAAGGGATAGCCCTTGGCCGCGCAGACCATTGCGAGGCCGATCCCGGTATTGCCGCTGGTGGCCTCCACTACCGTTTGCCCCGGCTTGAGTTCACCGCTGGCTTCGGCGGCTTCGATAACGCCGAGTGCCAGGCGGTCCTTAACCGAACTCAGCGGATTAAACGACTCAACCTTGGCGAACAGATTGACGTTGGCCGGCGCCAGCCGGTTGATGCGCACGATCGGCGTATTGCCAATGGTAGCGAGAATGCTCGGTTTGAGATCGGCCATAACCTGCTCCGTTATTGTTTTGCTGTGCGGTTTGCGCCGGCCGGCGTCAGGCGCCGATTATGCCCGGGCCACCCTGGTTGCTTTGCCCCGGCACAACAATCTGGGAAGCCTGATCGCGGCGCATTTCTTCAAGCCGCTGGGCCATTTCTTCAACAGCCTGCTGCGCACAGCCGGCAAACTGCCTGCACGCCTCTTCCAGCGTGTCGCCCGGAATATCGAAATTAAGCGGCATGGGTCCCGCCGCGGTCATTACCTGTGCCATTCCCGAGTAGACGGGGGGCCGGTTCGCGTCGGGATTGCCGTCCGCATCCACCGGCGTCAGCCGGCGGATGGTGCCGACCTTGCGATCGGTGAAGGTTTCTTCCAGATACAGTTCAGCCGTATTGAATTCCGGTGACTGTGCTTCTGCTTCCTGATTCATTCCAAACTCCGTGGTAATTATTCGCTGCCGGCTGAATCGCGATTCCAGACACGATTCAGGAAAGCCAGCAGGTCGGTTTGCGAGGTATTGTACGCGTTCTCGTTGAACCCCATGGTGTAGCCGTCCTGGGTCGCGCACTGGGCAAGCGCCATGAATGCGCCGAAGGCATTATCCATGGAATAACCGCTGGTGGTTTCTATTATCTTGTGATTCTTGGTCCAGCGCATCCGGCAATCGCGGGTCGACCAGGCGCCAGCCTGAAATTCCTGCGGGCTGGGGCTGTCCCAGGCATGACCGGCACCGGGATAGACCTTAAGATCGACGTCCACACCCATTTTTCTCAGGCGCTTCTGAAAACTTTCGCAGGCCGGCACGGACATTGATTCGTCCGCTTCGCCCATCATGATCAGCAGCGGGCTGCCTTCCACACGAAAATCGTCAAATTCCACCATGCAGCCGCCATAGAACATTGCATAGGCGGAAAACCGTGGCCCGTTCTCGCCCAGCACATTCTCGATAACCGGCTCGAACATCATGTACAGCGTCGAGCCGGCACCCAGCGAGAAACCGGTCACGCCAATCCGGTCGGTATCAATGTACGGGTGGCTTTGCAGGGCCTGCAGGGCACTCAGTGCATCCGCCATCTGCGAATAAATCGGCGCCTTGTTAAGCCTTTCTATGTAGTCGTCAGTAGAGCGCAGGTTGCGGGCCGCAAACGTGTCCACCGCAAGACCGGCTATGCCGCGCCGGGCCAGGTACATCGCCAGGTTGACACTGCGGCCGCTCCAGTCGCCGCCCGAACCGTGCAGGATAACCATGGCAGGCACTTTGTTCTGTGCGGATGCCGCATCCGGCAGGACCAGCGTACCCCCGGTTGTCTGCCTCACCGCAGCCGCGCCGCCATCGGCAAAATCAGCCGCACGCATGGCGTTGAAAGTCGGGAAACCTACCACGCCATAGGGCGTGTCCTGCCAGTTGGTCGGAAAAAATACATTCACGGCCGCTTCATTTTTTGGCCACAGTGAAGCCGCACCGACAACAGCGAGTATTGCCACTGCCCCGATCAACCCGCGTTTAAACCACTTCATACCCCGGCCTTTCTGTCTTGCTCACCGCGTCCGGCGAATATCCAGTACAGCATGATAGCGGCTCCGATCAGCAGCATGACCTGTGCAAATGCAAAAAACGCCTCGGTGGAGGCCTGCCCGGCGATGGTGCGCGCAATGTTAATCAGCGCATGCCATACGGCTACCAGCAATACGCTACGGGTGCGGTCATAGATAAGAGTTAACAACGCCGCCGCCGCAAGAATTCCGAAGGAAAAGCCCAGCCACGCGCCGAGCGCAAATTCGGGGCGCATCAGGAATGATGGCAGATGCCAGAAAGCCCACACTGGCCACAGGCACACGGTTGCAAGCAGCGGGCTGAAGCGCTCCCGCAACAGTGGCAGCGCCAATCCGCGCCAGCCCGGTTCTTCGCCCACCCCGCGCAACAACCCGCCCAGCACAATTACCTCAAACCACCGACCTTCATTGCCGATGGCTATGAGCAGTTCACCACTGAACAGGCGCGGCAATTCACCCGTTATCGCCAGCGCCGCCAGCATGACCACGACCGGTGACAACAGTGTCACCAGCCACCACAAAGGCGCAATCCGCCAGCGCAGCAGACTCGCCAGCAACTCACGCGTGCCGCTGCTGCCGAGCCCGAGCACAATCACCGCGGCCAGAAACGGACCGAAAGCCGCCATCGCTTCCAGCCAGGCCGGCAGGTGCAAGTCGATAACGCCGCGTGCCGCAAGCATCATCGGCACTTCGATGACCCAGGTCAGCGCATAGGCCAGCAGAAAAAAACTAAACAGCGGAAAACGTTTTATAAACATGGCGGAATCTGTTGCAGCGGTCGCAGCACCATCATGATCAGCAACAGGCCGAGAAACAGGTACAACAGCAGTGCACCGATGCTGCGATCTTCCCGCAAGCCCCTGCCAATGCCGGCAAGTCCGTAGGCCGGCGCCGCGACCGACAGTGCCAGATACTTAAGCACCGCCGCAGTGCCTGCAAGCAGGGGTAGCATGGCGGCCACGCGAGTGCTGCTCAGCACCTGACTGCCGGCAGCAAACAGAAACACATCTTCGATACAGTCGAGGGTGGCAGCCAGCAGCGGCGCCCAGAGCAGTATTGCACCCCATTGCTGCCATTTTCCGGGCAGGCGCATGGCCAGCAGGCCGAGCAGTCCTGCCAGCAGCAATCCGTAGCCCCAGGCAAACACGATATCGCCCGGCATCAGTAAGGCCAGAATGGCGCGTTGCCCTGCCGGCGTGAACGACAGGAAAACTTCGCTGTAACGCTCCGGTGTGAAAGCGATCTGCAGACAGGTCAGCTCTGCTAACCGGTCACCGACCACGGCCGCCGGTTCCGCCATCAATACGCCGGTGGCAAAACCGAAAATCAGAAAACCTGCCGCGGCGATCAGCGCAAAAACCACGGGCGCGTTCGGCCGGCGCATCAGTGTCTGCAATTTTTTCTCCCTGCTGCGCGCCGGATATTGTTGTTGTTAGCCTGCCAACTCGGCGCGATGCGCAAAGTATTGCAGAGCTTCAGGATTCGCCAGCGCTCCCGTGTCCGGGACATCCTCACCGTGGATGACAGCGCGGATGGCAAGTTCCACAGTCTTGCCGCTGACCGTGCGGGGAATATCGGCAACCTCCAGTATCTTGGCAGGCACATGCCGGGGCGACGCAGCCGCGCGGATCGCCGCGTTTACTGTCGCGCGCAGCTCATCATCCAGTTCGACGCCGGCCGCTGTTACCACAAACAGCACCACCCGTTCACCCGCTGCCGTGCGCTGGCCAACTGCGACAGCATCGGCTATCCCTGCCACTGTCATGGCCGGATCAACAATTTCCGCACTGCCCATGCGTACGCCTCCCGGATTCAGCGTCGCGTCAGAGCGGCCAAGAATTCTGAAGCTGTGCGCGTCGGTCATCACCGCCAGATCACCCTGCGCCCAGCAACCGGCAAATTTCCTGAAGTAGCTGTGCTCGAATTGCGTACCGTCCGGATCGCCCCAGAATCCCAGCGGCATGGAAGGAAAAGGCCGGGTGCAAACCAGTTCCCCCGCCTGCCCCCTGAGGGGCTTGCCGCTGCTGTCGAAAACGTCCACCGCCATGCCAAGGCCGGCAGACTGGATTTCGCCGCGCCGGACCGGCAGCAGCGGGTTACCGAGTACAAAGCAGGAAATAATGTCGGTACCACCCGATATGGAACACAACTGCACGACAGGCCCGATCCTGTCGCGCACAAAATCGTAACTTTCAGCCGGCAACGGCGAGCCGGTGGACAATATGGTGCGCAAACGGGGCAAATGTAATGTCCGATCCGGAAATACATCCGCTCTGGCGGTCGCACGCAGAAAACGGGGGCTGGTGCCGAACACGGTGACCTGCTCGTCGCGGGCCATCTGCCAGAGGCTCTGTTGCCCGGGGAAAAAAGGTGATCCGTCATAGAGCAAAATAGCTGCGCCTGTAGCCAGCGCGCCGACCAGCCAGTTCCACATCATCCAGCCACAGGTGGTGAAGTAAAACAGCCGTTCACCGTCGCGCAAACCGGTATGCAGCACATGCTCTTTCAGATGCTGCAGCAATGTTCCGCCGGCACTGTGCACAATGCATTTGGGTTTACCGGTGGTGCCTGATGAATACATGATGAACAGGGGATGGTCGAATGGCAGCTGCACAAATTCCTGCAGCAACTCCCCGGTAAACAGTTCGGCAAAATCAGTAAACCCGCCGATGTTATCGGGCTCATCCGGAAGATCCGCGTAGCGGACCAGCACACGCTGCTGCAATCCGGGCAGCTGTGCCGCGACAGCGGCAAAGCCTGCACGACAATCAATGCGTTTGCCCGCATAGCTGTAACCATCGCAGCCGAACAGAATTTTCGGTGCCGTTTGCGCAAAGCGGTCAACTATCGCGGGTGCGCCAAAGTCCGGTGAACAGGACGTGTAGATTGCGCCGATAGCCGCGGCAGCCAGCATGATAACCACCGCCTCGGGGCCGTTCGGCAGGATGGCGGCAACACGATCACCCGGCTGCAGACCTGCAGCGCGCAGCGACGCTGCCAGATCACGCACCCTGGCCGCCAGTTCGGCACGGCTCACCTGCTGCCGCCGCCCGGTTTCATCGCGGCATATCAGCGCCGGCCGCGCGTCAGCATGACGCAGAACATTTTCCGCGTAGTTTAGTCTGGCGCCGACAAACCAGCGTGCTGCCTGCAGGGTCGGCGCCGCAACAAATATTTCGTCGGCCGGTTGCGAAAACTTTACGTCACAGAAATTCGCCAGCTCGCCCCAGAACTCGCCGGGCTGTTCCACCGACCAGCGATGCAGGGCATGGTAGTCACCGGCAAGCCGATACTTGTCGGCGCAGGCAGACAAAAACGCACCCATGGCGGTAGCCTCAATGGCATCGTCCGCCGGTAACCAAACCGGTTCTGCTGCTTGCTGTTGCGCCATATAGATGAAGCTCTCACCGCCTGAGAACGGTTCTTATTATTCCCGACCGGCCTGCGCCAGCCTGATGTCGTAGTATGATAAACGCGACAGCTTTAGCGGAGACACTGCATCATGGTGGAAGCTGACACAAACAGTCCGGCCAATAACAACAACACGGACAATCTGCCGTTTCTTGCGCCCTGCCGCAAACTGCGACCGGGTGACCCTTTGCGCTGGCTCGCCGAAGGCTATGCCGACATGAAAATGGCGCCGCGGCAAAGCCTGCTATACGGCGCCGTCATGGCGGCAATTTGCCTGATACTGGGTTTGCTGGGCAGTTACTGGGGCGGTTTCGTTATTCCGCTCGCCATTATGGGTGGCATTGTGTTTCTCGCGCCGGTGCTGTGCCTCGGCTTGTACGCGATCAGTGCGCAACTTGAGCGTAAACAGCCGGCCATGCTGGGGCGCACCTTTCGCGAGGCTGCCAAACGGCGGCTCAGCACAGAACTGGTTTTCGCATTAATACTGCTGGTGGTGTTCCTGATCTGGGCGCGCGCCTTTTCGATGGTACAGGTGTTCATGCCCATGGACGCACAACCCGAATGGCAGGATGTTGCCGGCTACCACGCGGTGATGCTGGTGGTGGGCGGCTTTTTTGCCAGCATCACGTTTGCGTTCAGTGCTTTCTCGCTGCCAATGATCATGCATCGCAATGTGGACGCCGTGACCGCCGCAATTACCAGCATCAACGCCGTATTGCGCAACAAGCTTGTCATGGCAATCTGGGCGCTTATTATTCTGCTGTTCGTGGTAATCGGCATCGCGACATTCTTCGTCGGCGCCATTTTTCTCTGGCCGCTGCTGGGGCTGGCCACATGGCACGCCTATCTCGACACCATTGACGCATCAGAATTCCCGCGGCACAACGAGGGCATAACTTCGGTGCCGCGGTTTCTGGATTAATCAGCCCTACTTCTAGTCAACCTCATACTTGGAACCGCGAGCTTTGTCGCGCTTGTAATTCAGGTGCGACGTTTCATTCGGTTCCTCCCACTCGGTCGGCGCGCTGAGGAAACTCGGGTAGTGCCGGGCGACGTATTCATAGAGGTCGGCCGGTACTTCTTCAACTGAACGCAGACTTGCGGTCTGTGTGCGCCACACCATGTCGCCGGCCAGCTCACCCATGTGCATCCAGGCCTGCCAGGGCCCAACGCGCGTCCAGGCACCGCGATTCTGAATATAGCCGTCATAACCCGGGTCAAACAGCAGATCGGCATCGGCCCGCACCTGCCACCATTCACTGGCGCGCACCGTGGGCCCGAAATACTCGTCCGGATACTCTTCTTTAGAGTACGGCGACTCCCAGGAAAAGTTTGCGTCAAATGACGTTATAGCTTCGTTACCAATGAAATCCCAGGGCAGGATAAAAGGAAAGGATTGCACTTCCGCATTCTTGCCAAAACGCTGCTCAAAAACCGGCTTGTAAATTGAATTGACCGGATCGTTGTAGGTTGGATAAACCTCGACCGTCTTGCCGGTAAAAGGGTTGTCCCAGGTCTCGAGAATTCTGCCGCTGCGGATATCCCGGTAAACCGACACTTCGCGATGCAGATTGGTATAGGTGCCGTCGCCGTTATCGAGTATGCGCGACACCCCGAAGCCCTCGTAGTCAAACAGCGGCTTGCCAGGGCTCAGATCATCCAGAATGGCGTGGCAACGGCCCTTGTACCAGCCGGCATGCTCCTCGCCGCTGCCGTGGTAGCCGATCAACCGCAACCACATGCGCAGATTGTCCTCGGCGCTCATCGGGTCGAAAGAACCCGGCGCCTGATACACGGTACCGCCCTTGGGCCCGGGTGTGCCAATACGCAGCGCCGGCGCAGTGCCTTTGTCTGCCGCCGGTCCGGCAGCCTGACCACAACTGGTGAGACCAGCCATCAGCGCCGCGCCTCCACCGAGAGCGCCGAAACCGCCCATGAATCCCCGTCTGGAAATGCTCATTGGTTTTTCTCCCGTGAAAAAAAAGGCAGGAATACCTGCCTCTTGTAATTCAAACTCACCGTTTTACTGCTGCGCGCGAGTTTACTGATGCCGGTAACTGAACGTCAGCATGTATTCCCGC
>JAUIEY010000073.1 GCA_030429685.1 Gammaproteobacteria bacterium | reverse complement strand
CACACTGCCGATCACCAAACTGGTAGCCAGCGAACCTGATATCAAGGTGGACGACGTCATGGATACCAGTCTTGCCGGAATTCATGTCAATACACCCGACAATGAAGTGGCACAGATCTTTCAGGACAAAGACCTGGTGACAGCGCCGGTTATAAATGACGACGGCCTGCTTATGGGTCAGATCACCATTGATGACGTGGTCGATGTGATCCGCGAGCAGGCCGACCACGAACTGCTCGGCAAGGCCGGTCTCGACGAAGAGGACGATATTTTTGCCCCCGTGGTAACCAGTGCAAGGCGGCGTGCAGTCTGGCTCGGCATCAATCTTGCTACTGCCTTCCTGGCCGCAGCAGTGGTAGGCATGTTTGAAGCCACCCTGGCGCAGCTGGTGATTCTTGCCGTCCTTATGCCGGTAGTCGCCAGCATGGGCGGTATTGCCGGCACCCAGACCCTGACCCTGATGGTGCGCAGCATGGCGCTCGGGCGTGTCAGTGATTCCAACGCGCGCTGGGTGATGACCAAGGAACTGTTGATTGGCGTGCTTAACGGACTAGCGTGGGCAGTGGTGGTGGGCGCGATTACCGTGATGTTCTTCAGCGGCTGGCAAGTGGCGCTCCTGATCAGCTCGGCCGTCGCGCTGAATCTGATTATCGCCGCATGTGCCGGCTTCGCTATACCGATCATTCTGCAGCGTATCGGGATTGACCCGGCCATTGCCGGCGGCGTGGTGCTGACTACCGTGACCGATGTGGTCGGCTTCGGCAGCTTCCTCGGTCTCGGGGCCATATTTCTTACCTGATGGCCTGCTCGCCACCGGTTTCTGGCCGGCGTAATACTGCTAACTTGAAATTTGCAGCGCCGGCAGCCGCACGGTGTATTCGGAACTGAGGTCGTTCCAGCCGAAGATTCCGGAAGCTGACTCCATGGGCTCGCCCTGCAAAAAACTCAGCAGTTCTTCGCGCCGGTCCATGGCATCCTTGTAGCCCAGTTCAATCAGTTCACGGGTATAGCCGGACTCGAACAGCAGGTAGCTTGCCAGCTGCATGCCGCCCTTGTTCATGGCGCCGAGCCCGCCGAGCAATAATCGCACTGCCTTGGGCATTTCATGTACATGGCGGGCGGCGATTTCCCGCACATCTTCCGACGGCAGCATCACAAAAGCTTCGATGGTGCGCAGCGGCCCCTCGTCGCCTTCCAGCGTGCCCTCTTTCAGCTGACTGAGCATGGTGTTAATGCGCGCCATGCGCTCCAGGTCCGCGGACAGGCCATCCATGAACAGTGCATCAAGCACGTAGCCGGCAACCCGGCCGAGGCTCGGGTAGCCCGGCTCCTCGAAGTCGGTGGCCGGGGGGTCCATGGTCTCGTTGCGCACACCAATAACCAGTATTCGGTCTGCACCCAGATGCACCGCGGGCGACAGGGGTGTGGCCTGCCGCATGGCGCCGTCACCAAAATACTCCTGACCCAGGCGCACTGACGGGAACACAATCGGTACCGCAATACTGGCCATCAGGTGTTCGAGGTCAATATCCTCGCGCCGGCCGATACGCCGCACCCGCCGCCACGGCGACAGATTCTCCATGCCCTGATAGAACGACACCGAACGTGCCGAAGAATAACCTGCCGCAGTAACCGACAATGCATCGATGTAACCGGCATCAATGGACTTTTGAATAGCCGAAAAATTTATTCTGCGTCCGAGCATCTGCCGCAACGGATCATTGTCCAGCAGCGACAGCGGGTTTTGTCTGCCCAGACCACCGGTCACTAAAGTCAGTAACCAGTGCAGGCTATTGCGGGTCAGTGTGAATGCGTCCGTTTTGAATACATCGGCAGATTCAAAATTGCGCCAGACGTGCTCAAGCTCGGCGACACCCACATGAAACAGCCTGGCACGACTGGCCAGCACCGTGGTGTTAATGGCACCGGCTGAAGTACCACTCAGAATTCGGAAGGGACTGGGGGAACGGCGCGGCAACAGCTCGGAAATAGCACGCAGAATGCCAACCTGATAGGCGCCACGAGCGCCGCCGCCGGGCAGCACCAGCGCATTGGTGCAGTCGCCCGAACATCCGCTAATTTTCTGCCCTTCGCCGGGAATCATGCCGACGCCATACCTTCAGCCTAATTGCCCTAATGAAACCATATGCAGGCTGGGCGGCAAAGCGCCCGGGTCGCAGTTTTGGCCGACGAGACCCCGCCGGGACGGTCGAATCAGGCTTTCTGCGGAGCTCCGTCCGCAGGCGGCGCCGCGGCCTCCAGCCTGCCGAACATACGCCCGAGGTAGACGCCCACCGCTGACCAGACCGCCGCAATGCCGGCGCCAACCGCCGCCATGGCCCCCAGACCAAGGCCAATACCGTCGGTGAGGCCGGCAAATGCAATACTGCTGACCGCATCGCCGCCACGGTAGACCACAATATCGATCACCGGTTTGGCCTTGAAACGAGTCTCCCGATCGACGGCGGTAAACAGCATTTCTCGGGCCGGCCGCGTGATCGCGTAGTTACCGGCGCGGCGTGCAACCTGCAGCGCCAGCACCACAATTAATATGGGCGCAAACGCCAGAATCAGCAGTCCGGCGACAATAAACACCGGCACCATGGCCAGCGTGGTGACCATGCCAAACCGGGTAACAATCCGGCTGGTCGCAAACATGCCGATCGCAAAAGTCAGGATGTTCACCGCCAGATCCACCCGCGCGAGAATTTCGGTCCGTTCCGCACGACTGAAATCTGCCAGCAGGTTCTTCTGCTCGAAATATACAAACGACCCGATGGCGGTATAGAGCAATATAAAGGCGCCTATTGCCAGCAGATAGGGATTGCTGACAAACATTTTGAAACCGGCAAACGGATTACCACCAATCTTGGCCGCGCGCAGGTCAGCTTGCACTGACTCATTGTGCAAATCGACCACCTTGAGTCGCTCCAGATACAGCACCAGCGCAATCGGCACGATCAATGCAACTGACGCTATAAGCATCAGCTTGTCGGTGCCGAGATTCTCGGCAAACAGCGCCGGGATCAGCGGCCCGACCAGCGCGCCGGCACTGGACCCGGCGGCAATAAACGCAAACAGCCGGTTCGACTGCTCTTTAGTGAACAGGTCCGACATGAAACTCCAGAACACGGAGATATGGAACAGGCTGAATACGCTGACCCAGACATAGAAAATCTTGTCAATCAGCACTCGGTCCTGCGCGCCGCTGGCAGCCAGATAGAAAGCCACAAAACTGACACCGAAAAATGCGTAGACACTCGGAACCAGATGCTTGAACTTCAGATTCGACACCGCAAAGCCATAGATGGCAACCACAGCGGCGCTAACAAAAAAATTGATATTCCAGAGGAAACTTAATTCTGTATCGGTCCAGTCGCTGGCCATCGCATCGCGTACCGGTCGCAGGATGTACCACGCAGACATGAGCGTAAACACAAACAGGAACGACAACAGAACCGAACGCAATTCATTCGGTTCAATCTTTGAAGCTGATTTCATAATGCGGGCCAGTAAATGCGGCTGCTGCTGATTCATGTGCACTAAACTCCAGGGAACAGCCTGTTAATCTGCGTCCAGAGCGCCGTACATTTCGGCCCAGTCGTTGTTGCCGGGTTCGCCGCTGCTATAGGTCTCAAATGTCTTGTTTAGCGCCTCTGCATTGCCGAGGGCCGCAATGCACACCAGCGCCACGTCTTCGCGGTTAATGCGGCCCGAGGTGGTATCACCCTGGGCGAATACCAGCGCTTCGCTGCCACCGGCGCCGTTGACCAGACCGCCCGGCCGCACCACCGTGTAAGGCACCCCACTGGCCCGCAAGGCTTCTTCGCCACGGAATTTCCACACCAGCAGATTGTTCATCATCTTGTTGAGCACATGATCCTCATGGGTCACTCCGGAGGATGACACCAGCACAAACTGCTCAATGCCGTTGGCTGCAGCCGCGGTTGCCAGGTTTTTCACCCCGCCGAAATCGACCTGCTCAGGCCCGTTTTCCGGATCACCGCGGCCGGCGCCGATGGACGAAATCAGGTAGGTCGCGCCTTGCAATGCTGCCTGCACGGTTTGCATATCGCGGACATCACCCTCGGCATACTCCACCTGATCGCCCAGCACCACGCGGGCTTTGTCGGTGTCGCGCACAAAGGCCCGCACCCGGTATCCCTGCTTTTGCAGATTGGTTACCAGTGCGCGCCCGGTACCGCCGGTCGCGCCGGCTACCACGACCAGGGATCCACCGCTGTCGGTCTGTCCCGGCATTGCGCCGCAGGCACCCAGTCCCACTAAAATCACCGTGTAAAACGCTGTCAACAAACGCCGTTTATTCATGCTCACACCCTGTTTTCGCTGCCCGTCCGAGCCGGGCTTTGGCTATTATTGTCCGGTAACCCGCAAAATGGTCATCGAGTTTGTGCCGCCCGAGACACCCGTCATTTCACCCTTGGTGAAAATCAGCAGGTCACCTTCGCGGGCGTAGTCGAGCTCCAGCAACTTGGCAAACAAATCACCATATAAGTCGGCGCCCTGACTTTTGGTCGCGTCAAAATTTACCGGATGCACACCGCGGTACAAAGCAACACGTCGCAATGTGGCCTCGTGGCGGGTAAACGCGAATATGGGTATATCTGAACGGATGCGGGACATCCACAGGGCTGTGGAACCGGATTCGGTCAACGCGATAATAGCGTGTACATCCATATGGTTGGCTGCGTACATGACCGACATGGCAATGGCCTGGTCCACGTAGCTGAAATGATCATCCCGCCGCCGCGACCGGCTGCTCGGCAGGCGGTAAGCTTCCGCCCCGACACACACATCCGACATCACTTCCACGGCACGGACCGGATAGGCGCCGACGGCCGACTCGGCCGACAGCATCACGGCGTCGGTGCCGTCCATTACCGCATTTGCCACATCCGATACCTCGGCGCGGGTCGGCATCTGGCTGCTGATCATGGATTCCATCATCTGGGTCGCAGTGATTGCCACTTTGTGGCGGCTGCGCGCGTGCTTGATGATCTTCTTCTGCAGGCCAGTAAGACCGGCATAGCCGGTTTCCACGGCCAGGTCGCCGCGTGCCACCATGACTGCATCGCTGGCATCAATTACAGCATCCAGATTGTCCACCGCTTCGGCGCGCTCAATCTTGGCCACCAGATGCCCGTTGCCACCGGCACCGCGCAGCAACTTGCGCGCTTCGTGCATGTCTTCCGGCCCCCGCACAAACGACACGGCAAGCCAGTCAATTCCGACTTCTGCGGCAAGCTTTATGTCCTCGCGGTCCTTGTCGGTAAGTGCCGGAGCGGATAGTCCGCCGCCATGCTTGTTAATGCCCTTGTTGTTGTCGAGTTCGCCGCCAACACGCACGTGGCAATGGATACGGGTGCCTTCAACATGGTCAACATCAAGAGTCAGCTTGCCGTCATCGAGCAGCAGTACATCGCCGGGCTGCAGATCGCCGGCGAGTCCTTCATAGGCAACGCCGACACCCTTTTCGGTACCCGCATCGCGTTCCATGGCGGAATCCAGCACAAATTCCTGACCCTCAACAAGCTGCACCGGCGGATTCACAAAGCGGCGAATACGGATTTTCGGCCCCTGCAAATCGCCGAGCACGGCAACGTAGCGGCCGACGCTGGCAGAGATTTCGCGCACCTGCTCGATGCGTGCTGCAGCCTCCGACCAGTCGCCGTGCGAAAAATTGATGCGCACCACATCGGTGCCGGCCTCAATAAGCTTGCGCAAAATCTTGGGGTCGTCGGTCGCCGGCCCCAGAGTGGCGATGATCTTAGTGCGGCGCATTGGCGCGCTCCTCCAGCACTGCGATGGCGGGTAGTTTCTTGCCTTCGAGCAACTCGAGGAAAGCGCCGCCGCCGGTCGAAATATAGGACATGCGGTCGCCCAACTGATACTTCTCGAGCGCCGCCAGTGTATCGCCGCCACCGGCAATGGAAAATGCCGGACTGTCGGCCACGGCCTGCGCCACCCTGCGGGTTCCCGCACCGAATTGATCGATTTCAAAAACGCCGACCGGCCCGTTCCAGACAATGGTGCCGGCATGGGCCAGCAACTGCGCATAGGCTTCCGCGGTGTCCGGCCCGATATCAAGTATCAATTCGTCGTCTGCGGTCTCGCCGGCAGGTTTAATAACCGCCTCGGCATCCGCGCTGAATTCTTTGGCCACCACCACGTCGCTGGGCAAGGGAATAGAGGTTTTTTGCTGCAACGCTGCCGCCTGCTCCACCATGTCCGCCTCATACAGCGACTTGCCCACCGGCAACCCGGCCGCCGCAATAAAGGTGTTGGCGATTCCGCCGCCGACGATCAGCTGATCGACACGATCGGACAGCGCCTCCAGCACGGTTAACTTGGTGCTTACCTTGGAGCCGCCGACAATGGCCACCATCGGCCGTGCCGGGCCCTGCAGTGCCTTGCCGAGCGCCTCGAGCTCTTCGACCAGCAGCGGTCCGGCGCATGCCACCGGCGCGTATTCCGCTACGCCGTAGGTGCTGGCCTGGGCGCGATGGGCAGTCCCGAACGCGTCCATGACAAATACGTCGCAAAGCGCTGCCATGCGCTGTGCGAGTTGCGGATCGTTTTGCTTTTCACCGACATTGAAGCGGACGTTTTCACACATAACCGCCTGACCGGGTTCGGCCTCAACGCCGTCCAGCCAGTTCTCGACCAGCCGCACTTCCTGACCGAGCAACACGCTCAGATGCCGGGCCACCGGACCCAGCGAGAACTGCTCTTCATGTTCGCCTTCTGTCGGGCGCCCCAGATGCGACAGCAGGATTACGGCCGCACCCGCTTCAAGGGCATGACGAATGGTGGGCAGCGCGGCGCGCATGCGGGCATCGCTGGTTACCTGCCCGTCCATCACGGGCACATTGAAATCGAACCGGATCATGACGCGCTTGCCCGCCAGATCCAGCTCCGTCATGCGCAGCACGTTCATCAGCCGGCGTTCATCATTGCCAGCATGGTATCCAGCATGCGATTCGAGAAACCCCACTCATTGTCGTACCAGGAACAAACCTTAACCAGGTTGCCGTCGATAACCTTAGTCAGCGTCGAGTCATATGTGGACGATGCCGGGTTGTGGTTGTAGTCGATGGAAACCAGCGGCGCATCGCTGTAACCCAGAATGCCCTTCAGTGACCCTTCCGATGCTTCCTTGATAACGGAATGGATTTCTTCCACGGTGGTGTCACGCGCGGCTGTAAAGGTCAGATCAACCACCGACACATTAATTGTCGGTACACGCATCGAAAAGCCGTCGAGCTTGCCGTCAAGTTCCGGCAGCACCAGGCCAACCGCAGCGGCAGCGCCGGTCTTGGTCGGGATCATGGACATGGTGGCCGACCGCGCACGGCGCAGATCCTTGTGGAACACATCAGTCAGCACCTGATCATTGGTGTAAGCATGAATAGTGGTCATGATGCCTTTTTCCACGCCGATGGCCTCATGCAGCGGCTTGACCAGCGGCGCCAGGCAGTTGGTGGTGCAAGACGCATTCGACACCACCGTATCACTGGCCTTGAGCACGTCATGATTGACGCCATAGACCACGGTCGCATCCACGTCCTTGCCGGCCGGTGCAGAAATCAGGACTTTTTTGGCGCCGGCATCAATGTGCGGCTGAGCTTTTTCCTTGCTGGCAAAAAAGCCGGTGCACTCGAGCACCACATCCACACCCAGCTCCGCCCAGGGCAACTTACCCGGATCGCGCTCGGCCAGCACCCGAATGCGATCATCGTTGACCACCATTTCCTCACCTTCGACAACCACGTCAAAAGGAAACGGGCCGTGGGCCGTGTCGTAGCGGGTCAGGTGCGCGTTGGTGTTGGCATCGCCCAGGTCGTTAATGGCGACAATATCGATTTCGCCATTGCGGCCACTTTCAAACAGGGCGCGCAGTACATTTCGGCCGATGCGGCCATAGCCGTTAATGGCAACTTTGATGCTCATGCTTTTTTACTCCAATAGTTCACGCACGGTCGCGACAACCCGCTCGGTGGTGAATCCGTACATTGCAAATAATTGTCCGGCCGGCGCAGATTCGCCGTAGTGGTCGATGGAAATCACGCTGCCTTCGGCACCTACCAGCGGCAACCAGCCGTTTTCCACGCCGGCTTCGATGGCTACCCGGCATTTGACCGCAGGTGGCAATACCGTATCGTGATAATCGGCTTCCTGTTCTGCAAACCGTGACACGCAGGGCATGGACACCACCTGTACCGCAATGCCGGCACTTTCCAGTTCCGCGGCAGATTGCATCGCCAGTTCGACCTCGGATCCGGTGGCAATCAATATTGCCTGCGGATTGTCAGCGGCGTGTAACACGTAGCCGCCCTTCTTGATCGCGGCAGTCTGCTGAGCGTCGCGTTGCTGCCGGGCCAGACCCTGCCGGCTCAGCACCAGGCTAGTGGGGCCGTCACGTCGCTCAATGGCGCATTTCCAGGCCACCGCGGTCTCAACACCATCGCAGGGCCGCCACACTTCCATGTTCGGCATGATACGCAGGCTTTCAACATGCTCCACCGGCTGGTGGGTAGGTCCGTCCTCACCGAGTCCGATGGAATCGTGGGTAAACACCAGGATGCTCTGGATTTTCATCAGCGCAGCCATGCGCAGAGCGTTGCGCGCATAGTCGGAAAACGTCAGGAAGGTGCCGCCATAGGGAATGAAACCGCCATGCAGCGCCATACCGTTCAACATCGCGGCCATCGCAAATTCGCGCACCCCGAAGTAAATGTAATTGCCGTTCGCCGACTCGGGAGTAACCGCTACCGATGTGTCGTGCATGGTCAGGTTGGATCCGGTCAGGTCAGCGGAACCGCCGGCCAGTTCCGGCAACAGCGGCGCAAAAGCATTGAGCGCAACCTGTGAGTCCTTGCGGGTGGCAAGCGTCTTGTCATTCTGCGCAATGGCGCTAATCGCAGCATTGGCATCAGCCTCCCAATTGGCCGGCAATTCACCCGCCATGCGACGGCGCAGCTCTTCAGCCAGTTCAGGGTGCGCGGCGGCATAAGCCGCGAAGCGCGTCTGCCATTCCGACTCCAGCGCTGCGCCGCGTGCGCGACCGTCCCAGCCGGCCGCGATGTCCGCAGGAATTTCAAACGGTGCATAGGGCCAGTTGAGAAACTCCCGCGCGGCAGCAATTTCTTCAGCACCCAAGGGCGC
>JAUIEY010000072.1 GCA_030429685.1 Gammaproteobacteria bacterium | reverse complement strand
AAGAACAGGGACTCAACCTTATCGATCAGTCTGCCTGATGGCACAGATCTTGCTTTGCCTTTAGCTGATGAGTGAGAGTCTGATGAGCCACAGGAATTCAAATTCAGTTGCTGCTGCCCGGGTGCTGTCATGGTAAGCGCTCCCGGCATCGGTTCCGGTCTGGATATCAACGGCCTGGTGTCACAGCTGGTAGCCGCCGAGCGCCAGCCGGTTGCCAACCGTATCAACCTGGCGGAAGTTCGCACCAACAGTGAATTGTCGGCGCTTGGCAAACTCAAGAGCGCGATCGCCTCGTTTCAGGATACGCTGGAAACCCTCAAGGAAATTGACAATTTCCAGCAACGCACGGTCAGTCAGGACAACGAAGATTTTGTGTCCGTCAGTGCCGATTCTTCGGCCGTCAAGGGCAGCTACGACATTCAGGTTCTCGCCCTGGCTACCGCGCACAAGCTGTCATCGCCGGCCTACACCGATGCCGCGACCCCGGTGGGTACCGGCACACTGACCATTGCCAACGCCGCCGGCAGTATGGCGGTCACAATTACTGACGAAGCAAGTACGCTGGCGGACATCGCCGATGCCATCAACGATGCCGACGACAATCCCGGCGTACTGGCAACCGTGATCAATTCCGATGCCGGTTCGCATTTGCTTATCAGCGCCGCTGAAACCGGCGGGGTGAATCAGCTCACCATCACCAGCAGCGGCGGCAACGGCGGCCTGACTTCACTGGAGTTCGATCCGCTGGCGGGCAGCAACCCGATGGTGGAACGCGAAGCTGCGGGCGACTCGGTGATTCTGATTGACGGGCTGCCGGTTTCCGGGCCGAGCAATAGCGTGGACGATGCGGTCGAAGGCCTGTCCATCTCGCTGTTGCAGGCAGAGATCGGCACCGAAACCCGGGTCACCATTGACTACGATGAAACGGCAGCGAACGCGGCATTGACGGCTTTTGTACAAGCCCACAACGCGCTGATCAGTACCATTGACGAGGTGACGGCCTACGATGCCGAGACGGGCGTGGCCGGTGCCTTGCTGGGTGATTCCATCGTTCGTGATCTGAAAGAGTCGCTGCGGCGGGAACTGAATTCGGTGGTATCCGTAACCGGCGCACCGTTTTCAATGCTGGTTGATATTGGTATCACGACCAATCTGGAAGGCCGGCTGGAAATCGACAGTTCGGTTTCCGGTGATGCTATCGCACTGGATTTCGATGCCGTCGGTGAGCTGTTTGCCGATGCCGAGCAGGGCATCGCCGTGCGGCTGGATGCATTTGTTACGACGCTGCTGGAATCAGACGGCTCGATAAGCCTGCGGGAAGAACGGCTCAATGACCGGCTGGCAGATCTCACCGATCAGCGCGAGCGGCTGGATGATCGCATGCTGCTGGTGGAAGAGCGCTATTTCAAACAGTTTCAGGCGCTGGATACCCTGCTGGCGCAGTTTCAGTCCACCAGTGCCTATTTAACGCAGCAACTGGCCAACATTCCTGTACCGGGATCGTCATCGGGTGATTCATGAATAAGACTTCCAACCCACTGGGTCACTACTCAACGGTCAACGCCTACGGTGCGGCCGAGGCAGACAACGGTCTGGAGCTGATACTCAGCATGATGCGCGGCGCGCATGACCGTATTGCCACCGCCCGCGGCCACATGGAGCGCCGCGAAAAACAGCACAAAGGCGAACAGCTCGGCAAGGCCATAGCCCTCATTGACGGCCTGCGTGCATCGCTGAATATCGAAGCCGGCGGCGAGATTGCCGGCAACCTCGATGCGTTGTACGACTACATGAACCGGCGCCTGGTGGAAGCCAATGCGCTGGACGATCCGGCCGTGCTGGATGAAGTTTCGGCGCTGCTGGCGGAAATCCGCGATGCCTGGGAACAGGTTATGGCGCAAACCGCCGCGGCGGGTCCGGCCTGAGCGACCACATGGCCACCCTGGACAAAATTATCGCCCTGACCGAGCGCGTGGAAAACTGCGTTGACGCGGGCGACTGGATAGAAGCTGCCGCGCTGGATATGCAGCGGGTCGAAGTGATCGGCCAGTACCTGAATGAGGTCGGTGACGGCCCCGGCCGCGCGGCCGCTGCCCAGATGCTGCGCGATTTGCTGGTGCGCAATGAACTGGCTATGCGCAAGGTGCAGGTCATGCGTGAACTGATCGTGGAAAAAAATGCCCGGCTGAAGGTGTCGAAAAAAGCGCTGCAAGCGTACGTGGCACATACCGCGGCCGAGCCTGCCGGGCCGGCCTGACGGGCCGGTCACCTGCGGTCCGGCGCGTCAAATTCCTGACAGAAAGCCGCGCGCTCCAATATTCTGTCGCTGCGCCGCCGCCAAGCGGCTGACACAGGCCGGTCGCAAAGCCTGAAACCCAGCGGTTTCAAGTCTCTGGCACGTTTCTTGCTTTCTAACTTCTGAGTTGGCATCGCAAGAGTGCTCATGGACAGAGACGCATCGCCCGAACAGGACCTCAAGGCGCTGAAGCAGGCATTCGATATCTTTAACGAGGTATCGGGGCAGCTCGGCAGTTCCTGGCGCGATCTGGAGCAGCAGGTCAGCAAGCTGCAGCAGCAGCTGGCTACCGCCCGCGATGAAAAACGGCAGGAAGCGGAGCGCAACGAACGGCTGGCGCGGCGGCTCGGAACAGTGCTGGAAACCCTGCCGGGCGGGCTGGTGGTCCTGGATGCCGACAACCGGGTCAACGAGGTCAACAGCGTCGCGCGCGGCATGTTCGGCGAGCCGCTCGAAGGCATGCCCTGGGCGGAGGTGGCGCAGCGGGCACTGACCGGCCGCAGCAGCGGCCAGGGCGACTACCTGCTGGCCGACGGACGCCGCCTGTCGATGGCGCAGCGCAGTCTGGATTCAGCCGGGGATGGCCGGCAGACCGGCAAGGTGCTGCTGTTCAGCGATATTACCGAGCAGCGCAAGATCGAAAAACTGTTTGAACGGCACCGGCGGCTGGCGTCCATGGGGGAAATGGCTGCCGCGCTTGCGCACCAGGTGCGCACGCCACTGTCATCGGCATTGCTGTATGCCTCCAATGCTACCCGCCCCGATCTCACCGATGCCTATCGCATGGGGCTGCTGGATAAATCCATCGTCTGTCTGCGCGACCTGGAGCAACTGGTCAGCGACATGCTGAGTTTTGCCCGCGGTGCCAGCTATGTGGATGCGGAATTCGAGCTGGACCAGTTGCTGGCGACGCTGGGGACCTCGGTTGCGCCGGTGTTGGGCGATGAGCAGTCCATGACCATTGCCACGGCGCCGCGAGCGCTGAAGCTGAACGGCAATCGCGAGGCGCTGGCCGGTGCGCTGATCAACCTGGTGCGCAATGCTCTGCAGGCAGCCGGCGAGCAAGCGCATGTGGTGGTCAGCGCGGCAATCGAAGGCAGCGAGATTCGCCTCAGCGTCAGTGACAACGGCCCGGGCGTTGCCGAGCAGCAGGTGGAAAAGATTTTCGAGCCCTTTGTCAGTCTGCGTTCTGACGGTACCGGTCTGGGCTTGGCCGTGGTGCGCTCCGTTGCCCGCGCGCATGGCGGCGACATCAGTCTGGCCAGGAATGGTCCGCAGGGCGCGACCTTTGTGCTGAGTCTGCCCTTGCAGCAGGACAGCGACGACAAGCTCAAAACGCGCCGGCAGCAGCAGGAAGCTGCCGTCGCGACCGCAACCGGAGCAGCGGCATGACGCGGCAAACAGTGTTGCTGGTCGAGGACGACACCAATTTGCGGCAGGCGCTGGCCGAAACCCTGACGCTGGCGGACTACGATGTGCTTACCGCGGTGGACGGTTCCACGGCTTTGACAGCCATGGCGCAGGCGCCGGTGTCCGCGGTGGTAACGGACTACCAGATGCAGCCCATGGACGGCTGCGAATTACTGGATCGCATCCGCGACGAACGCCCTGATTTGCCGGTGTTGCTGATGACCGCGCACGGTTCGGTTGAGCACGCTGTTGAAGCCATGTTGTCCGGCGCCTCCGATTACATCGTCAAGCCGTTTGATGCGCAGGCGCTGAACGACAAGCTCAGCAAAATCATGCCGCCGCTGCCGGTGGAAGGCGGCCTGGTGGCCGAAGATCCGGTGACCCTGCAGCTGCTGCAGATGGTTGGCAAGCTGGCTGCCAGTGACACGACCGTACTGCTTACCGGCGAAAGCGGTGTCGGCAAGGAAGTTTTCGCCCGCTACATTCACGAGCGCTCCGGTCGGGCGGCCGGCCCCTTTGTGGCGATTAACTGTGCGGCGATACCCGAGAACATGCTGGAGGCCATGTTATTCGGTCACGAAAAGGGTGCTTTCACCGGCGCCCACGCCAGCCGTCCCGGCAAGTTTGAGCAGGCGCAGGGCGGCACCCTGCTGCTCGACGAGATTTCCGAAATGGCGCTGGACCTGCAGGCCAAATTGCTGCGGGTGCTACAGGAAAAGGAGGTGGAGCGCATCGGCGGGCAGGGTGCTATTCCGCTGGATGTGCGCATTGTTGCTACCACTAACCGCGACCTGCATGCCCACGTGGCTGACGGCAAGTTTCGCGAAGACCTGTATTACCGTCTCAGCGTGTTTCCGCTCAATCTGCCGCCGCTGCGCGAACGCCGCGGCGACGTGGTACCGCTGGCAGAACTCTTTCTCAACGACAGCTGTGCCGGTAAGCGGCCGGCGCCGCAGATTTCTGCGGCGGCGCGCGCCAGCCTGCTGGCCTACGATTTTCCCGGCAACGTGCGCGAGCTGCAGAACATGATGCAGCGCGCGGTGATTCTGTGCAGTGGCCAAAGTATTGAAGCGCATGACCTGCACTTCGAGGCGCCGTTGCGGCGACCGCCACCGGCCGCCGAGCCGCCGGCAGCGGCACCGCCGGCCGAAGCGGAAAAAAACCTGCAGGACGGTCTGCAGAATGCAGAAGGGCAGTTGATTATCGATGCGCTGCGTGCGGTAGGCGGCAATCGCAAACGCGCGGCCGCCGATCTGGGCATCAGTCCGCGCACGTTGCGTTACAAACTGGCGCGGCTGCGGGATGCCGGTTACGAAATTCCGAGCAAATGAGAGTACAGGGCAACAGGGTATGAGCAGTCCGGAAATTAACAGTGTGTTGGCGCAGATGCGGGTGCTGGCGCAGGACCTGCATGCCGGCGAAGTGCAGCAGCCGCAGGCCCGGCCGGACGGGCCGGGGTTTGCCAAAGCCATGCAGGAAGCACTTGAAAGCGTCAATGTGCAGCAGTCTCAGGCAGCTGAGCTGGTGAATCGCTTTGAAACCGGTGCGGACGACACCAGCGTGGCAGAAGTCATGGTGGCCATGCAGAAAGCAAGTGTGTCTTTCCAGGCAATGACGGAAGTGCGGAACCGGCTGGTCGAGGCCTACCGCGAAATCATGAGCATGCCGTTATAGGCCTGATGAGTAACCAGGATGGCAACTGAAACTGCAAATCCGAACCCGCTGGCGAGTCTGGCCGCAGTGCTCGGTGGCCGGCAGATGTTGTTGCTGGTGGGCCTGTCACTGAGCATTGCTATCGGTGTTACGGCGGCATTCTGGTTGCGCGAGCCCAGTTATGAACTGCTTTACAGCAATCTGTCCGATCGCGATGTCGGCGAAGTGATGGACGCGCTGCGGGCAGAAAGCACGCCTTACCGGCTCGACAACGGTTCATTGATGGTGCCGTCCGCAGACGTTTATGCGGCGCGCCTGCGGCTGTCATCGCAGGGTCTGCCGCGCGGCGCGGGTTTCGGTCTGGAAGTGATCGAAGGCGAAAGCAGCTTTTCGACCAGTCAGTTCATGGAAAACGCGCGTTATCACCATGCGCTGGAAACCGAACTGGCGCGCACGATCAGTAATCTGCAGCCGGTGCAGGCAGCCCGGGTGCATTTGGCGCTGCCCAAGCCGACAGTGTTTTTACGCAAGAGCAACAAGCCCAGTGCGTCGGTCTTTCTTGACCTGTTTCCGGGCCGGGTGCTGGAAGAGCCGCAGGTCAAATCAATTGTGCACCTGGTGGCATCAAGTATCCCGGAACTGGAATCCTCGCATGTCACAGTGGTTGATCAGCGCGGTACTTTGCTGGACTCGCCCGATCAGGATGACGCAACGGCCCTCAGCAGCCGTGAATTTGCCTACGTGGAGCGGGTGCAGAACGCTTACATGGAGCGGATTGTTAATCTGCTGACACCGATGATGGGGCCCGGGCGGGTGCGCGCCACGGTCAACGCCGATATCGATTTCACCAAGCGCGAAGAAACCCGCGAGGTGTATGACCCTGCCAACACGGTAGTGCGCAGCGAGCAGGTCAGTGAAGATACCCAGCGCGGCGGCGAGCAGGCATCACAAGGCATACCCGGTGCGCTGAGCAACCAGCCGCCGGTGGCTGCTGACGGCACTGCGGCGCAAGCCGCAGGTGCTGCCACCGAGACCGCAGCACCGCCGACCCGCGTGTCAGTGCAAAGCACCCGCAATTTCGAGATTGACCGCCAGCTCAGTCACGTCAAGGAGCCGGCCAACAGCATCCAGCGTCTGTCGGTTGCTGTGCTGGTGGACGATATCAGCGATGTTGATGAGAAAGGCAAACCGACCACGCGGCCGCTGGAGCCGCAGGAACTGGCCGAAATCGACCGACTGGTAAAAGGGGCAATTGGTTTTAGTGAGGCACGCGGCGATACCGTCAGTATCACCAATGTAACTTTCTACGCAGGCCCGGCCGTGACGCCACCGGAAGCGCCCGGCTTTTTCAGTCAGCCGCTGGTGCGGGACATTCTCAAGCAATTGCCGGCCATTGGCCTGCTGCTGGTGGTGGCGCTGGGCGTGATCCGGCCGATAGTGCTGGCCCTGAGCAAGGGCGGTGGTGCGGGCGGTGCGACTGGCAGTCCGTCACTGGCTGCGGGCGTGGGCGGAGCACCGGCGGCTGGTGGCATGGCGGAACAGGCGCCGCCGCCACTGACTTTTGATGACAAGGTGAATGTGGCCAAGCAGCTGGCAAGCAACGATCCCGAACGCGTGGCCCAGGTAGTCAGGGCCTGGGTGCAGGATAACCAGAGTTGAGCAGGATGAGCGGCGTAGAACAGGCGGCTATCTTCCTCATGTCTCTTGGCGAGCAGGAAGCGTCGGAAGTTCTGAAGCATATGTCGGTCGGTGAGGTGCAGCGGCTCGGCAAGGCGATGGCCTCAATGAAAAAGGTCACGCGCGATCAGGCCGACAATGTGCTCAAGAGTTTCACCGACAACGTCGTCACCGATGCGCCGCTGACCGGCGGCTCGCCGAAATTCCTGCGCCGTCTGCTGACCACATCGCTGGGTGAGGACCGCGCCGAGCAAATGCTCGAACGCCTGATGGATGGCGCGGAGCGCGGGCTGGATTCACTACAGCTCATGAACGCCAAGGAAATTGCGGATGTGATTTACACCGAGCATCCGCAGGTGGTGGCCATTGTGCTGGCGGGTCTGGAACCGGAAAAGTCAGCCGAAGTGCTGGCGCTGATGCCCAAATCACGCAGCACAGATATTGTCAGGCGTATAGCCCTGCTTGAAGAAGTGCCGCATGACTCCATTGAGGAGCTGGATAACCTGTTGCAGCAGCGTGTGACTTCGAGCAGTGCATCGCGGGTTGCGCAGATGGGCGGTATACGGTGCGTCGCGAGCATCATGAATGCGGTCGAGAAACAGGTTGAGGAAAAAATCTTCGAACAGCTCGATCAGCAGGACGCACCGCTCAGTCAGGAAATCCAGGACAACATGTTTGTCTTCGAAAGCCTGGTGGATGTGGATGATCGCGGTATGCAGATGCTGGCGCGCGAAGTCACCACCGATCAGCTGATTGTCGCCCTCAAGGGTGCCGATGAAGCGCTGGCCAACAAGTTTTTCAGCAACATGTCCAAGCGGGCAGCAGAAATGCTCAAGTCGGACCTTGAGGCCAAGGGTCCGGTGCGGCTCGCCGAGGTCGAGGAAGCGCAGAAAGAAATCGTCGGTATTGCCCGCCGGCTGGCAGACGAAGGCTCGCTGATTCTGGGTAGCGATGCCAATGACTTCATCTAGCCGCATCATCCGCAGCAACGATGTCACCAGCGAGGTGGTGAGCTGGCATGCGCCGGTGGTGAGCGAAGCGGCCGCGACAGCACCGCGCCGTGATGAAACGCCGGTCAGTGATCCGGCCCAGCTGCGCGAGCAGGCTCGTCAGGAAGGTTTTGCCCAGGGACATGCCGAGGGCATTGCGGCCGGCCGTGCCGAACTTGCGCAGCAGGCCGGCGTGCTGTCGCAGGTGCTGGACGCGCTGGCCAGGCCGTTGCAGGCGCTCGATCATCAGTTCGAAGAGGAACTGCTGCAACTGGTGACGGCCATTGCGCGGCAGCTGGTGCGCCGCGAACTGCACAGTGATCCGGCGCAAATCATCAGCATCATCCGCGAAGGACTGGCTGCTCTGCCGGCCGGTGCCGCCGGCATCCGGGTGCGGCTGCATCCGGCCGATGCCGATATCGTGCGGGAGTTGCTGCAGGCGGAGGACGGCGGCCGCGCCTGGGAAATCGAAACTGATCCGCTGCTGGAACAGGGTGGCTGCCAGATTGTTTCGCAGACTGCGCAAATTGACGGGCGTCTGGATACCCGTCTGAACCGGGTGGTGGCCACCATGCTGGAGGACGAACGTGCTGCCCGCGACTGAGCAGCAGGTTATTGAATTTGCTCTCAACCGATCTGCCCGCTGGACCGGCCGTCTGCAGCGACTGCGTGCCTGCGTGACCGAACCGGGGGTGGTGGTGGAAGGCAAACTGGCGCGGGCGGCAGGCATGGCGCTGGAGGCAGTGGGTTGTGAAGTTGCGGTCGGCGGCCGTTGCATGATTGAAGGGCTCGATGGCGATCAGGTAGAAGCCGAGGTGGTCGGCTTTGCCGGTGACCGGCTCTATCTCATGCCGACCGGCAAGTTGCGTGGCGTCAGCCCCAATGCCCGGGTAATTCCCGCGCGCACGGTTTCGCAGGTCAAGGTGGGGCCGGAAATGCTCGGCCGCGTTATTGATGGCGCCGGCAACCCGCTCGACGGTCGCGGCCCGTTGCTGTGCGAAGACCCGGTGTTTCTGGAAGGCGCCGCGGTCAATCCGCTGTCCCGCGAGCCTATCAGCGAACCGCTGGACGTAGGCGTACGGTCCATCAATGCATTGCTGACTGCCGGTCGCGGTCAGCGGCTCGGCCTGTTTGCCGGCAGCGGCATTGGCAAGAGCAGCCTGCTGGCCATGATG